>JAYTOD010000139.1:0-3285 GCA_043747995.1 Arenimonas sp. | reverse complement strand
TATTTCATTTCCAAACGATACAAAGGAATGTGGGTGTCATAGCCAGTAACGCGCTCCACTGGCGCCACTAAATCGAACATCGCTTTTTCGGCCAATTGTGCAGCAATTTCTGCACCAAAACCCGCGGTGCGTGGCGCTTCGTGCACAATCACGCAACGCCCGGTTTTTTTCACTGACTCATGAATGGTATCGAAGTCGAGTGGTTTAATAGTGGCTATATCAATCACTTCAGCACTGATGCCTAGTTTTTCCAAGGCATCAGCTGCTTCTAATGTTTCTTTGACTTGCGCACCCCAGGTCACTAAAGTGACATCCGAGCCATCGCGTAACACGAAACAAACATCCAAGGGCAGGGCTTCGCCGTCGTCTGGCACCTCTTCTTTGTATTGTCGGTAAATGCGTTTGGGCTCGAAGAACACCACTGGGTCTGGATCGCGGATGGCAGCTAACAATAAACCATAGGCGCGTTGTGGTGAAGACGGCATAACCACACGCAAACCCGGCACATTGGTGAAAATCGATTCGTTAGCTTCGGAGTGATGTTCGGGGGCACGAATGCCGCCGCCCCACGGAATGCGCAACACCATTGGGCAACTCAAGCGCCCGCGGGTACGATGCCGCATACGCGCCGCGTGGCAGATAATGTGGTCAACCATCGGATACATAAAGCCATCGAATTGCGCTTCGGCAATCGGCTTCATACCTTGTGCAGCTAAACCAACTGAAAGCCCGGCAATGGTGGTTTCGTCTAAGGGAGTATCAATAATGCGGTTTGGCCCGAATTCCTGAATTAGCCCCGAGGTGGCGCGGAATACGCCGCCATTCACACCCACATCTTCGCCCAATACCAACACATTCGGATCGATGCGCATTTCATAGGCCATTGCCTGCGTTAGCGCTTCAATTAAAGTGATTGCAGCCATTAACGTTGCTCCCAATTCAGCAATTGCTGGCGTTGTTCAGCCACATCGTGTGGTAGTTCGGCAAATAAGTAATCGAACATCGCTTCCACTGGTTGAACGTTGGTGGCGAGATAGGCATTTACTTCATCATCAGCCCAAGCATTGCTTTGCAATATCCAATCGGCTTCCTGCTGTTCAGACCACCACGATTTGGCGATTAAATAATTTTTCAGGCGTTTAATCGGCTCGCGTGTCCAGGCTTGCTTAACCTGATCGTCATCGCGGTAACGGCGTGCATCATCTGCAGTGGTGTGATCAGAAAGTCGATAGGTGATTAGTTCTAGCACTGTGCCACCGTGGCCATGGCGGGCGCGTTTAACCGCGAATTCAACCGATGCTTTAACCGCAATAATATCGTTGCCATCCACTTGCAAGCATTCTAAACCGCCAGCTAGGCCCTTTTGAGCAAGGGTTTCAGCACCGGTTTGCGAATCGCGTGGCACCGAGATAGCCCATTGATTATTGATGATACACAGCACAAACGGCAACTTATATGCACCTGCAGAATTAATGGCGGCATTGGTATCGGTTTTTGAGGAACCGCCATCGCCCACGCAGGCCACGGCAACGCGCGGTTCGTTGCGCAGTTTGAATGCTAAGGCTGCGCCAGCGGCATGCAGGCATTGGGTGCCGATGGGTACACACCAGGAAAAATCGTGCGCTGGGCCAGAAAAATCATTACCGCGTTCATCGCCGCCCCAATACAGTAAGACTTCGCGCGGTTTCACACCACGTACGAATTGCGCACCATATTCGCGATAACTCGGAGCCAACACATCGTCCATTTGCATGCCACTACCAATACCAATATGCGCCGCTTCATGGCCAAGGCTAGAGGCATAGGTGCCGAGTTTGCCGGTGCGTTGCAAGGCCACAGCTTTGGCGTCGAAGCAGCGCACTTTTAACATCTCTTGATATAAGCCAACCAGTTGCGATTGATCCCGGGCAAAGTCGGGCAAATCTTCATTTACCACTTGCCCATCGGCATCTAAATATTGCAGATAATCAATTTCAAAGCGAACGCCGTTGCCCATACTAAACTCCTGACCCTTCGGCCACGTAGTGCTTAAACCTGAAATAGTGTAGCCGATAAGTTAAACTTGAAAAGTAAACTATTTGTGAGTACTAGTATGTCGGAAAATCCCAACCAACGTCCGCTTGAGGATAGTATCACCACCGATTTCAAAGAGCGCATGAGTTATGGCGGATACTTGTGCCTGAACACCTTACTTTCTGCGCAAAAACCATTATCGAATCCGATGGTGCACGATGAAATGTTATTTATCATCCAGCATCAAACTTCTGAGCTGTGGATGAAGCTAGTAATCCATGAATTGAATGCTGCTCTGGTTCATTTGCGCGCCGACGATTTGGGCCCTTGTCAGAAGATGCTGTCTCGCGTGAAGCATATTCAAAAGCAACTCACCGAACAATGGTCGGTGCTGGAAACATTAACACCCAGTGATTACATGAAATTTCGGGATATTTTAGGCTCGTCGTCTGGCTTTCAATCCCAGCAATACCGTGAAATCGAGTTCTTGCTCGGCAATAAAAACGCCCATTATGTAAAAATGTTTGACTACGATGAAAACGTATATCGGCATTTGAACGATATGCTGAACGCGCCGAGTTTATACGATGAGTTTCTGCGGCACTTAGCGCGCCATGGCCACGCCATTCCTGCGCAAAGTTTGAACCGCGATTGGTCGCAGCCGTATCAAAGTAGCGAGCAAGTAGTTGTGGTATTTGAAAAAATCTACGAAAACACCGAGGCCAACTGGGACGCCTATCACTTCTGTGAGCAATTGGTGGATATTGAAGTGAATTTCCAACAATGGCGTTTCCGCCACCTGAAAACAGTGGAACGCATCATTGGCTATAAGCCAGGCACTGGTGGTAGCTCGGGCGTGGCATTCTTGAAAAAGGCGCTGGATTTGAGTTTCTTTCCGGAATTGTTTGAAGTGCGCACACGCATAGGCTAATTTACTAGATTTAAATCAGTTGCTTACACATTAAAATGTAAAAAGTACTGTTATCTAGCTCAGATTTAATTATGATTAAGCACGTGTTTAAAAATTATAACTTGGGAGAGTTGCATGAGCGGAACTGTTGCGTCGGAAACTACAGAATACACACCACCGGTATTTGATCAGGTGTTGGGTCATCCAAAACCACTTTGGATGTTGTTTATGGCCGAGTTCTGGGAACGCTTCGCGTTCTACGGCATTCGTTGGGCCATGGTGCTTTACATCGTTGCACAATTTCATGGTGGCACCGGCGAAGGTGAGAGACCGGCCAGTGAGCTGTATGGTGCGTACTTAGC
>JAYTOD010000138.1:0-2267 GCA_043747995.1 Arenimonas sp. | reverse complement strand
GTCTGCCATCGTATGCTGCCGTTTTTCGCTAGCTGTGTATTGAAGGATTATCTTGTTTACCGGCCGATGTGGAGCTTGGCTTTATTTTGGGCAACGGCTGTTACACATTTAGCTTTAGAAATTGCGCATGTGAATGCCTGGTTATGGCTACCAGATAGCGTCTTGGTATTAGTTAGTATTCATTTGCTTTGGCGTTGGTGGCCGCGTGAATCTGTGCCACCGCTGATGCTGGTCTTATTGCTTGGTTTTGCTTGGCTGCCCATTGCGATGCTGTTGTATAGCGTACAAAGCTTGTGCTTGTTGATTAATGATCACTTTATCCTTGGCCGAGCGCCGGCGCATGCACTATTTATTGGCTTTTTTGGCAGTTTGTTAGTGGCGATGGTTACGCGTGTTACCCAAGGCCATTCCGGCCGGCCTTTAGAATTAGGCAAGGTTGCTGGCTTTGCTTTTATCCTCATTCAAGTTGTTGCATTATTGCGTCTTTACGCAGAACTGAGCCAGGAGTATCTTGTTTGGCAAAGCATTGCCGCATTGTTATGGTTGTTTGCATTTCTGCCTTGGGTGTTGCGCTCATTATGGATCTATTTAACGCCCCGTGCAGATGGACAGCAAGGCTGATGATCGAATTTTATCTGCCCATAAAAAATGTACATATTGCTGCAGTGTTGCTTAGCGGGAGTTTGTTTTTTCTGCGTGGCCTGCTGTTGTTAAATGGCCGTGCATGGGCAATGTCGGCGCCGGTAAGGTATTTAAGTTACAGCGTCGATACGGTCCTGCTCACCGCGGCTTTGATGCTCGCTACCATGTTGCCCAGTGGTGTGTTTGCTAATGGTTGGTTGAGCGTTAAGCTGCTTCTGCTGGTTTTGTATGTGGCACTTGGTAGCTATGCGCTTAAGCGAGGACGTACACCTAAAATTCGCCGGATTTGCTTTGTTGCCGCACTCCTTGTGTATGCCTTTATGTTAACAGTGGCGCGCACCCATCAGCCCATCGGTTGGTTTAGTTATTTTCAATAAATGCACGCGTATTTGATTTAGGTCAATGCTTGTAATAATGCTTAAGCGCAATCTGTTGGTATAACTTAACCAAGGGGAAATCCTGATGAAAACGAAGCCATTGGCCGTCATTATCGCCGCCACCCTATTACTTGGCATTGCTGGGTTTAAGGATTCAGCGCCAAGCAAGCAAAAAAATTCTGATGATACTGGTGGATCAGCCGCTGGTGATTTCGGACCACCGCAGGGCGAGCCAATACAAGCCATTCTAACCAGCCCGCCAATGGTGCCGCCAGCAACCAATCGTAAGGCGCCGGCTAAGGTCATCGTTAATCTTGAAGTGCGTGAAGTTGAAAAAGAAATTTCCGAGGGCGTGAAATATACTTTCTGGACATTTGGTGGCACGGTTCCGGGCAGTTTCATTCGGGTGCGTCAAGGCGATACGGTTGAATTCCATTTGAATAATCACCCCGATTCTAAAATGCCGCACAACATCGATTTGCATGCGGTCACAGGCCCTGGCGGTGGTGCGGCTTCTAGCTTCACAGCACCTGGGCACGCTTCTCAATTCACCTTTAAAGCATTAAATGCAGGCTTATATGTTTACCATTGCGCTACAGCGCCAGTGGGCATGCACGTAGCCAATGGCATGTATGGTTTAATTTTGGTTGAGCCGCCACAAGGCATGCCAAAAGCCGATAAAGAATATTATGTTATGCAAGGCGATTTCTATACGGTTGGTAAATACCGTGAAAAAGGCGTGCAGCCGTTTGATATGCAAAAAGCTATTGATGAAAATCCAACCTACGTATTATTCAACGGTTCGGAAGGCGCTCTACTTGGTGATAAAGCATTGAAAGCGAATGTTGGCGATACCGTACGTTTGTATGTTGGTAACGGCGGCCCGAATCTTGTTTCTAGTTTTCACGTGATTGGTGAAATTTTTGACAAAGTTTATTTCGAAGGTGGCACACGCTATCAAGAAAATGTACAAACCACATTAGTACCTGCCGGTGGTTCAGCCATAGTTGAATACAAAGCCGAAGTGCCCGGTACGGGTGTTATTGTTGATCACTCGATATTCCGTGCCTTTAATAAAGGCGCTTTGGGTATGGTAAAAACCGAAGGCCCTGAAAACAAAGCGGTGTACTCTGGCAAGGAAGTGGATAGTGTGTACTTAGGCGATAAAGCAGTTAGTTCTGCGCCTATTTCTATTGCAGCATCTGCAACCGCATCAGGCACACTCACCTTGGCGCAACAGGTTAAAGC
>JAYTOD010000137.1:0-2138 GCA_043747995.1 Arenimonas sp. | reverse complement strand
TCCAACCTTTCGACCACTGATGATTAACCTCGCCGGTGCCTTCAATAAAACTGCCGTAACTGGCCGAGCGTTCATTCGAAAACACCACCTGATTGGCGTTTTGCAGCAATGCAGCAAGAACTAGAATGGCCGAGTTGATAGCCGTTACCGGAATGTGGCCGTTCAAAGCGCCTTGCTTATTCATCTCAAATAATTCTGGCGCTAGCTGCCGGCTAATATTGAGCAAAGGCAAGCCAGTGCGCTCTGCGCAGGAGCGAATTAACGGTGCAGAACCAATCCACGTAATGGTTTGTGGAATGTTTAGGCGGCGCAGCGATTCAATCGATACCAAGGAATCTTTCCCGCCACCAATAGCCACTAAGGCGTGCTGGCCGAGGCTTACTGATGGCGCAGCGACACTTGTATTTCTCGATACAGGAAACCGAATCTTGCCACGCAAACTCAGGTTGTTGCGGTAGGCGAACTCGCCTAGTCCATTTTCATAAATATCAGTCAAAAACTCGGCTGTGTCTGCATCAATACTGTAGCTATCAATAGTAATCAATTCCGGCACTGCGGCTTTGTAATAGCTAACTCCTGCAATTAAATGCAAGCTGCGTAGCGCTTGGGTCAAGGCATGAAGTTTTTGTTCATTGAATGCAAAGGGTGCACCAGGGAATGTAATACGCTCAGAAAAAACACCGCCTTGATTGAAAGCATAATCAAGCCGCGCAATACCTGTTTCTCCATCAAACTGGCAATCAACAAAATGAAATGCTGAAATCGTTTCACGCTTAAAATCATACTCAGACATCTAAAATTACCTCGCGCGGCAAATCGCGCTTATTGTATTGATTGGCCATCACAAAGCCGTAGGCGCCTACCGTATCAATTAGCACCACATCGCCTTCTTGGCTTTGCTCAGGCATGAAAATGCGTTTGGCCAACACATCAGTAGATTCGCAAATCGGCCCAACCACATCCACTTTCATTGCTGGCATGGCATCAACGTGACTAAGGTTAATCATTCGGTGCTTGGACTCATACAAAGCTGGCCGCATCAAGGCATTCATGCCCGCATCTAAGCCAATGCGACAAATTCCCAACTTATTGACCACTTGTGAAATATGCGTAAGCAACACACCACATTGCGCCACCATAAAGCGGCCAGGCTCCATCCACAAAGCATATTGAGGCCATTGGCTTTTACTATCTGCAAGTGTTTGCGCCAATGCGGCAATATCGAACTCATCGTCTTTGTCGTTATACGGCACCGATAATCCGCCGCCAAGATTAATAGCTTTTACCGTGCCAATAGTGTCGGCGTGTTGGGCGAGCTGCGCAAATAATTGCGCCCAGTGATTTTTATCGGCAACGCCACTGCCAACATGTGCGTGCAGCACTTCAATTGATACCTTTATTTTTTTTGCCAGCGCAACAAAGGCTGGTAAATCGTTTATTGCCAGCCCGAATTTTGCATCGGCACCACCGGTTTTAACATGCGCATGATGCCCTAAGCCATAACCCGGATCTATCCGTAACACCAACGACTGGCCAGCGAATAACTCGGGCCAATGCTGCAGCGGAAATAAGCTATCAACCGTTATCCACTGCGCTTTTGTGCGCGCTTGCTGATAATCGGTTTTTTTAGCGAAACTTGGCGTGAATAATAATCGACTAGCTGACAAGTCAGGCAAATGTGTCAGCACGTGTTCGAGCTCAGCCACCGATACACATTCAAAACCGAAACCCTGCTGCTCCAAGACGCGCAATATAGCCGGGTGCGAATTAGCTTTGATGGCATAGAAGCATTTATCAAGCGCCTTAATCTTCGAAATCTTTTCTGCTTGCATGCGAACGGTGGGCAAGTGATACACATAGCTTGGTGTGTGTTGCGCCGCTTCTGTCAACAACACATTACGTCGTGCTTGCCACCAGAAGTATTTTGCGGGTTTGGCGGGTGTTGAAATTTCATGCCAAGAAGGCCCGAAAACCGCCGTTTGCTCAACCGGCATAGCACCCGAGTCAATCAGTAACTCATGCAAAGTCGGCAGTAAATCTTGCGCAACGGTATCGTCAACCACAAAGGTTAAGTTCAAATCGTTTGAGCTTTGCGAAATCAGATGCACACGTTCTCGGCCGAATTCAGCCCAAATGTC
>JAYTOD010000136.1:0-2812 GCA_043747995.1 Arenimonas sp. | reverse complement strand
CGCTTGTGCGCTTTGCCGACCAGCTGGCGTTTGGCAGGTGATTAGCAAAGCGATATTCGGATGCTCAGCGCGTAAATCGCGCAGCAATGGCGCGGCCGCATTAACCTCACCCAAGGATGCCGCATGCAGCCAAATTGGATTAGCCAGTAAAGCTTTATAGCAGCCAAAACGTTCGTTTAGGAATTGCCGATACGCTGGCTGACGAACGCTACGAAATAGCAGATGCAATACCGCCAAAGGCAGTAGTAACCACCATATGCATGCATAAAAAGTGCGTAAAATCACTGGATACGTTATCGTAGTCATTGGATTTAGAATAACTCAGCATTGGACTCTGCGCTTGTCAAATAATCGCCCGAAGCCCGAATTTTGGAGAAATAGCCTAGCATGGGCAGGTATTGCACTAGGCAAAACTATCGCCTCACTGCCCTGGTATTGGTATCAGCCAATGGCTTACGGTTTATCTTGGTTGCTGCAATTCACCATGCGCGAACGCGGGCATATAGCACGCACCAATATTCAGCTATGTTTTCCTGAACTCAGCTGTGCCGAACAGAAAAAACTGTGGCGTAACAGTTTCGATTCGTTTGCTTTTTCACTGTTTGAATTTGCGCGTGGCTGGTGGGGAAACCTGCGCAAGCAAGATGCTGACATGCTGATTGAAGGTATTCAATATCTAATCGCTGCGCAACAAAGCGGGCGCGGTGTGTTGTTGGTGTCTGCACATTTTACGACGCTGGAATATTGCAGCAAAATACTATGTGAGCGCGTGCCCATTGCCGGCATGTATCGTCCGTTCGATTCGGAAGCCTTTGAATGGAGCGTTTTTGATGGCAGGCTTCGGCATGCCAAGAAGATGTTTGGGCGCGATGAACTTCGTTCTGTTTTACGTTATTTAAAAGCAGGCGGCACCCTTTGGTTCGCTCCCGATCAAGAAACTCGGCGCGGCGAAAGTGTGCATGTGCCGTTTTTTAATCAATCAGCCTTAAGCCTTACCTCAACGCACCAATTAGCGAAATTAAGTAATGCGCTAGTATTGCCATTTTTTCACCAGCGCATGCCAGATGGCAGCTATCACTTGGAAATAGGCCAAGCCTTAGATAATTTTCCCAGTCAAGATGCCACAGCTGATACCGCAAGGGTGATGCAATTATTCGAGCAGATGATACGGCGTTGTCCGGAACAATACTTATGGCTGCATGCCCGTTTTAAACGGCAGGCCGATGGTAAAAAACTGTATTAATCGCCGAGTGTATATTCGGCGCCGCAGTATGGGCATTTGGCATGGCCAGTGGCCTCTATAGCCAACACCACTTTAGGATGCTGATTCCACAATGGCATATCCGGCGTTGGGCAAGTTAACGGCAATTGTGTGCGTAGCACAACAATCACAGTATCTTTCGGAGTATTGGCGGCGTTTGCAGTCATGGCGAAGTTCTCTGATATTTGCAGGTATTTTACTCTGCACACGCCCAAAAGCCCACTCCTGCTTCGCGCCCTCTCCTGCCCTGCGGGAATCCTCTCCCAAAGGTAGAGGGGTTAGGCTGGGCGTTGATTACGGTGCGCCAAGGCACACCCTATTTTGCTGCGCTGGCTTCTAAGGTAATATTGATTTTGACTTCGTCGCTAACTGCGGGCACATAGGCACCAATACCGAAGTCGGAACGCTTGATAGTAGTTATTGCGTCGAAGCCCGCCGATGGCACTTTGCGCATTGGATGCTCGGCAATTTTGTTTACCATCACATTCAGTGTCACTGGTTTAGTCACACCATGGATGGTTAAGTCGCCCATCACATGCAGTTCTTTAGCACTGGCCACATGCACCATGGTGCTTTTGAAACTAGCCGTTGGGTATTTAGCGGCATCAAAGAAGTCTGCTCCTTGTAAGTGAGTGTCAAGCTTGCTCACCCCAGTGCTCATCGAGCTGATTGGTATTTCGATTGAGATTTTGGATTTAGCCAAATTTTCGGTATTTAAATCGAACTCACCAGATACTTCATCAAAACGGCCAGTGATGTTCGAGAAACCGAAATGACTATAGGTGAATTCGACTTGGGTATGCGTTGGATCGATGCTGTACTTAGCGGCGAAAGCATTACCAGCGAATACCAATGCGGCGATGGTGATTATGGCGTATTTTTTCATGGTTTTGTCCTTGATCAGTTAGGTATGTAAGGTTACAGAATCTGGCAAGCGCTGGCAAAATCCAACCGTGGCGAACGTGGGAATAATTTTTCAGTATCACCGTAACCCAGATTGATTAGGAAATTGGATTTTATGCTAGTACCGGCAAAAAATGCCTCGTCTAGCTTGGCGTTATCAAAACCCGACATTGGGCCACAATCCAAGCCCAGCGCACGTGCCGCCAAAGTGAAATAGCCGCCCTGCAATGTGCCGTTGCGGTGCGCAGTACTATCGATTAAGGCTTGATTACCGACAAACCAACTTTTTGCATCGGCATGTGGAAACAGCGCAGGTAATTTGTCGTAGAAAGCAAAATCACTGGCCACAATCACCGTCACAGGCGCCGTCATGGTTTTTTCCAAATTGCCTTCGGAAAGTGCCGGACGTAGCTTTTCTTTAGCCTCTGCCGATTTCAAGAATACAAATCGCGCTGGCGAGCAATTTGCACTTGTGGGGGCCCATTTGGTTTGCTCGTAAACTGCATGCAGCAATTCATCGGAGACCGGCTTATCCAACCACGCATTGTGGGTGCGCGCGTTGGCAAATAATTGATCTAGTGCTTGATGGTTTAATGCGTTAGACATTTTGTTCTCCGATAATAATGATGGGCATTCAACACCAAACAA
>JAYTOD010000135.1:0-13461 GCA_043747995.1 Arenimonas sp. | reverse complement strand
AATTACTTTACTACCCACCTTGCCACGCAATTGATTCGGGCTGGCTTTATCGTCATCATTATTGACTGGCACGCCATTAATGGCAGTAATAAAATCGCCGGCACGCAAGCCAGCGCGTTGCGCGGGCGTGTCATCAAACGGAGAAACCACGCGAATACGCGTTGGATCGCGCTCATCGCTTTCAATACCAATGCCGGCGTAGCTGCCATCACTTAGGTCTGCAAACTGCTGCGCTTGGTTGACCGATAAATAACTGCTGTGCGGATCAATATCGGCCAATAAGCCACGCAAGGCCGCATTCATAATTTGCTGATCGGTCAGCTGATCCACATAGCTGTCGCGCACCGCTTGAAACACCTGTACATAACGCTGAATTTCAGCAATTGGCACGCTAGACTGCACTACTTGCGGAGCGTTTGGTAATGGATTTTTCTTTGCCGCATAGGCATTAACCGTCAACAATAGGGCACATATACTTAGGAAGTTTTTGTTCATGGCCGCAACCATCCATTTGGATTTTGTGGCTGGCCATTCAAGCGCATTTCAAAATACAACGCGGTTCGCCCCTGCCCACCCGATGATCCTACCGTGGCAATGCGCTCGCCCGCTGTTACGGAGTCGCCTACTTCTTTAATTAAAGCATCATTATTGGCATATAAACTCATATAGCCACGGCCATGATCAATCACCATCAACATGCCATACCCTTTCAACCAATCGGCATAGACAACTCGGCCAGCAGCCACAGAATACACAGACGTTCCGGCTGGCGCGGCAATCAGCAAGCCTTCGCTGCTACGACCATCCGGCATGGCATTACCGTAACCGGCGATCAGTGAGCCCGTTAATGGCCAGCCAGTCAGATTTTTCGGAGTGATTTTAGGCACGATTTTTGCATTGCTCGGTCGGCCGACTACCGTTGGCGCTTTACTGCTTACAGCCGCTTGACGCAACTTATCCAGCAAGTTACGTAAAGCTATTTCATCTTTGCCCAAGGCTTTAATTTTGGCTTGCTGAGTTTTGTATTTTGCATCAAGCGTACTCACCACAACACTGCGTTCCTGGCGTTGCTTGCCGAGCAGATTGGCCGCTTTTTGCTGCTGAATTTTTTGTTTCGCCAACACATCTTTTTCTTGCTCAACCGCTAAACTGGCTGCGGCTAATTGTTCAAGCTGCGTGGATAAGCCAGTGATTTCAAGCTGCCGTTCTTGCTCAAAATAACGGTGATAGACCATCCAACGCGCGACCTCACTGAGCTTGTCTTGCGACAATAAATGTTTTAATTCACTGTTGTCGCCTAAGCGGTATGCTGATTGCAACAGCATAGTCAATTGAATTTTTTGTTCCCGTAAATTACGCTCTAATCGCTGTTGCTCAGTTTCAAGCCGGTCTAATTTCAGCTCTTGCCCATTAATCGCGCCCTCGATTTTAGTCAAACTTTCGCTGCTAACTGCCACTTTTTGATCAATCTGGCGCAGCTGCTTAGCTTCTATATTGCGCTTCTCTTCAACGGCTTGCTGCGCTTTGCTGAGTGTTTTTATTTCTTTACGCAAGGCCTCAATTTTCTTTTCGGCTTCAGCAGAATTCTTCGCCACCGGAGCCTTGTTCTGTGGAAAAACAACAGTTGCAAAAAACATGCAAAATACTGCTGCAATCCTGTTCATGCACTTAACTCAATAAGACTTTGGCCGGTCATTTCAATGGGTTTAGCAATGCCCAGCAAGTTCAATATAGTGGGTGCAATATCACGTAAGGCGCCGCCCTCTCTAACTATTGCCCTGCGCCCCATATACACAAAATACACCGGGCCAACCGTGTGCGAAGTATGTGGCTCGCCGGTAATCGGATCGCGCATCATTTCTACATTGCCATGATCTGCAGTAACCAATAATTCACCGCCTACCGCTTGCACCGCCATGCGCACTCTGCCTAAGGCCACATCCACAGCTTCAGCGGCTTCAATGGCCGCGCTCAAACTGCCAGAGTGGCCAACCATATCGGGATTGGCGATATTACAGATGATTACGTCGAACTGCTCGCTGGCAATGGCTTGGGTGAGTTTATCGGTGAGTTCTGGGCAGCTCATTTCAGGCTGTAAGTCGTAGGTGGCTACTTTCGGCGATGGAATCATCATACGCTGCTCGCCTGCTACAGGCTGCTCCACACCACCATTAAAGAAAAACGTGACATGTGCGTATTTTTCGGTTTCGGCTATGCGCAATTGTTGTAAGCCTTGTTCAGCCAACACATCAGCTAATGTGTTGTGTAACGTTTCTGATGCATAAGCAACAGCAGTTTTAAGCGTGGCATCGTATTCGCTTAAGCACACAAAGCGTGAAAACACGGGGCGCTTACTCACATCAAAACCGGAGAATTGATCACTGACATAACACGCAGCTAATTGCCGCGCCCGATCAGCACGAAAATTCATAAAGATAATTGCATCGCCGTCTTGCATGGCGTGGGCATTTTCCAGCACAGTAGCCTTAACAAACTCATCGGTTTCGCCGCGTGCATACGCTTGCACCAAGGCATCGGCGGCAGAAACAGCATGATAATCAGCCTGCGCAAAAGTGAGTGCTTGGTAGGCGCTTTGCATGCGCTCCCAGCGCTGGTCACGGTCCATTGCGTAATAACGGCCAATCACTGTGGCGATGCGTGTCTGCCCTAATTCATCACATAGCGTTTGCAAGGCGCGCAAGCTTGGCTCAGCCGATTGCGGCGGCATATCGCGGCCATCCAAAAAGGCATGCATTTGCACATGCTGTAGGCCCTGTTGTTTGGCCAAACGCAGTAGTGCGAAAATATGCTGCTCATGCGAATGCACACCGCCCGGCGACAGCAAGCCCATCACATGCAGGCATTTACCATTGGCTTTAACCGCATTCATCGCATCCAAGAACACTGGATTATGGATGAATGTACCGTCTTCAATGGCGGCATCAATACGGGTTAGGTCTTGGTAAACAATGCGACCAGCACCAATATTCATATGGCCCACTTCTGAATTGCCCATTTGCCCGTCCGGCAGGCCCACGAATTTACCTTCAGTATGAATTAAGCTGTGTGGGTAATTGCCTAATAAAGCGTGCCAATTTGGCAGATTAGCCAACGCAATGGCATTATCTGCGCGTTCTGCGCGATAACCCCAGCCGTCTAAAATGAGCAGTACAACCGGTTTTGCCTTCGCCACACCTTTCTCCTAAGCCCTGGGTAGGCCATTACGCCTACCAACTAAAGGCACATGACAATTTTAGCAGTCAGGGCAATACTAATGCCATAACACTCTAAGGATAATTTATGAACCGTCTTGTTTTAGCCCTTGCACTTGTCACTGCTTTGCCTGCTGCCTATGCCAGCTCCGATGCCCCCGACTTGTCGAAAGTCAATGGTAGTTTGGTTGCCAAAGCCGGCCAAACCTATGGTGATATCGACACTGTCAACGGTTCAATTTCAGTTGAAAATAAAGCCATAGCCAGAGATGTTGAAACCGTCAATGGCGAAATTACAGTAGATACCGGCGCCAAACTACGCGATGTCAGCACGGTTAATGGCGGCATTGTACTTCGCAACGGGGTTAATGCACGTAGCGTTGAAACCGTTAACGGCTCCATTGTTGGCGTAAGCAATTTGCGTTTTGAACAAGGCGTAGAAGCGGTTAATGGTTCCATTGAAATTGGTGCAAATAGCGTCGTTAATACGCATGTTGAAAACGTCAATGGCAGCATCAAGTTGCTTGCTGTTAAAGTCTTAGGCAATGTTGAAACCGTTAATGGCAGCATCACTTTGGGTGAAAACACCATTATTTCTGGTTATCTGAAAGTATCCAAGCCTACTGGCTGGGGCTTTAACTGGGGCAAACCGAAAGTACCGCGCATTATTATTGGGCCGAATGCACAGGTGGTGGGTAATCTCATCTTTGAACGTGAGGTTGAGCTCTATGCGCATAGCAGTGCCAAATACGGCAAGATCATGTATTTAGAGGCAGAAGCGAACAAAGCAAGCTCCTTGAAGCCAATTGTGTTCACCGGGAAAGACCCCGTTTTTTAAGTGTTCATCGCTAATGTCGCTTACAATGAAACCTCTGTGATGGAGGTTTCATGCGTTTTAGTGTCGTACTTTTTAGTATTATTGCCGCATTTTACGGCTTGTTCAACCGCCCCGCCCAAGCACATAGCAACACCAGTTTCGGTCCGGAAATCTCTGCAGAAGATTTCCAGCAACACGTGCATTCCTTATCGGCATTTAAAGCCTTAAAGCAACAGCAAGCCTATCTGCAATTACAATTCAAGCGTTTGGGGTTAAACAGCAGCGCGTTACTGTGCCAGCCCTTAATGCACGGAGAACTCGCCACACTTGTGGGCACTGAACAAAGCCGCACAGACTCGGTTGTGTATTTCGCCAAACTGGATGATATTTACCAAATGGCCAGTGTGTTGGAAATTGCCGAGCGTTTTAAGACCACCAAACCACGCCCAGAGCATACCGTGTATTTTATTTTTTCAGACAGCACCCCGCAAACTTTAGCGCAATGTGCCGCGCTAAAACAAACGTACTTGACCATGCAACCCAAGAGCATGGAAAAATTAGACTCTAGCAGCTTAATTCGCGAATTAAATGCTTTGCAAATGCAAGGCAAATGATTCCTTACGGCGTGTCATTGGTGTTGTAGGGTGGGTTATAACCCACCCTACAGAAGCTTTAAAAGAAAGGCTGATACTTGTTTTGGCTGTTCCATCATCGGCATATGGCCGCACCCTTTCAAGATTTCGGTTTCGGATTTTTTCAAGCCTTTGGCAAAAACTACTGCTGCACTTGGATCAATGATTTTGTCTTGATCGCACCACAATAACCCTACTGGCTGCTGCAACAACGGCAGACGCTCTTGCAATAGAAATGCTTCTGGGCCTAAACGAATTTGATTAAATACGGTTTTCTCGAAGTCTTTTTTTGCCGCACGTTGTTGCACAATTACATTCACAAGCGCTTTCGGAATATACGGTGGATTGGCAAACACATAGGTTTTCATAAAGTTCAGTAAGGCATCTGCTTCATACTCGGCAAATGGGTTATAGCCTTTCAGCACTTGCCGCGCAAAATCATTTTCATTGAATTTAACGCCTGCCGACGACATAAACACCACGCGTTGTACTTGCTCAGGATGCTCAACACTAAGCAGGCCAGAAATCATCCCGCCCATTGAATGCCCGACCAATAACGCAGTTGGTTGGTTTTCTGATTTCAAAAACGCATTCAAGCGCGCTGCCTGCGCCAACGGGCCATAATCTTGCCCCGCTTTCGGCATGCTTTCACCCCAGCCCGGCAAATCCAGCGCAATAACGCGGTGATCTTTAGACAAAGCGCCGATGACCGGCAACCAATTTTCTTTGCTACCGGTATAGCCGTGCACTAAGACAATAAGCTCACCTTGGCCGGCCTGTAAATACGACCAACGCTCGGCGTCAACCGTTTTATACTTTACTGTGGCGCCTGCCATTAAACGTTGTCGCGCATATTCTGCATTCAATGCCTGCTCTGGGAAAAACTGTACAAAGCCAATACCCAACGCAACACATGCCGCGATGCTGATCAGAAGTTTTTTCATTGTGCGGCGGCAGGCTTAACTGCAAGTGCTTGCTCAACCGAGCCTTGTGTTATCGGGTGATAGCCAGCTTTTGCTTTAGCGAATACAGCTTGCGCAAACGCACGGCCTTCATCAGTTTTAGCGAGCGTGTTATAGGTTGGCATAATCAACTTACGGCGGCCAATATGGGTGAGGTATGCTTCTATCGCTGGGCGCGCCGCCACATAATTGCTGCGCACAGTAAGCGGATACCAACGCTGGGCGATTTCAGGATTAGGTGTGCCAGTGAATGTAAAGGCAGTATCCAAATCCTGAATTTGCTCTAAGGTTAAGATTTCCGGCATTTTCTCAATGAAGCGCACCCATTCGTGAGTTGTCCAAGCTTGTGTTTTGAGTTCCGCTGCTGGCAAATTCCCCTTTAGCCATTGCGCTTGTTGTTGATCAACCGCTTCAAAGCGCGTGGATTGTGCAGGCATAGCAAACGAAGGAATCCCCGGCTTATGCAGCCATTCTTGTACTTCACCAACACTTATCTTACCTGGATGTTTACTTAGCAATTCGACAGTAAGAAAACGTTCGAATTCATCGCTGGAGGTGCTAGTGAATGCATGTGTGGTGAACCAATGCTTTAAAAATGCATCAAAGTTTTCGCGGCCGAAACGGCGCTCCAAATCCATCAAAAACCATTGTCCTTTAATGTAAGGCACTTGCGTTAGTGCTTCGTCTGGATCGCGGCCGGTTAGGGGCGCTAATGCTAAAATTTGGTCGGCAACCGCTAATTCTTTCATGTCTTGGCCCAAGCCGAATTGAGCATTGACGTTTTCCATCTTCGCCTGTTCTACACCATATACTTCATCGACAATCCGGTTCTCAACATAACTAGTAAAACCTTCGTTCAACCACATATCTTTCCAGCTGCTGTTAGTAACTAAATTTCCAGACCAAGAATGCGCCAACTCATGTGCAATTAAACTGGTGAGTGATTTATCGCCAACAATCACAGTGGGTGTAATAAAACTCAGGCGCGGATTTTCCATGCCGCCAAACGGAAAACTGGCCGGTAAAATTAGCATATCGTAGCGGCCCCACTGGTATGGGCCATATAATTTTTCAGCAACCTGAATCATTTTTTCGGTATCTTCAAATTCTTTTTGCGCGCTATCAACTACTGTTGGTTCAGCCCATACGCCGGAGCGGCTAGAAATCGGTTTAAAGACCAAATCGCCCACGGCAATGGCTAATAAATACGACGGAATTTTTTGCGGCATGCTGAACTGATAATCACCATCGCGTTTAGCAGCAATATCGTTATCCGCACTCATCAATGCCATCAAGCTTGGATCTGTGGTGATTTGTGCATCATAGGTAAAACGCACACCGGGTGTATCTTGCAGTGGCACCCAGGAGCGCGCATGAATCGCTTGCGATTGGCTGAACATAAATGGCTTTTTGCTAGACGTCATTGCTGGTGTTAACCATTGCAAACCTGATGCTTCTGGGCTGGTGGAATAGGCAATACGTACTTGTTGCATGGTGCTCGGCATGGCAATGCGCAACGCAGAACCATACATAGCATCGGCGGCATCTAATGTAAAATTAAGTTTTTTCCAACCCTTACCATCGCCACCTTGCACTGAAGTAATACTGAGCGCGCGGGTATCGAGCACCAGCTCTTTCGCTTTCGGATCGAGCCAATGCAGGCTCAAATCGGCAGTACCTTTCAGAATATGCGAATCCATATCCACTGATAAATTCAAACGCAGATGCTCAATTTGCACTTTATCAATTTGC
Organism: Arenimonas sp.; assembly: GCA_043747995.1. Taxonomy (GTDB): domain Bacteria; phylum Pseudomonadota; class Gammaproteobacteria; order Xanthomonadales; family Xanthomonadaceae; genus Arenimonas. Next base: position 6,086 of record JAYTOD010000135.1, on the reverse strand, counting down.
GCATACGAATTCGGATCAACAACAATACGTGTATCTACTACATTATCGGTTTTTGAATCGAGGTTTTTCTCTGATTTACACCCGAACAAAGTGATGCAAAGTATTGCGGATAATAAAAATTTGCTCATCTAAAAATCCTTGTTAAATTTTAAAGCCGCTATGAATGGCCACAATACCGCCGGATAAATTTTGTACTGCGCATTGCTCAAAACCTGCCTCTTGCATCAATGCTTTCAGACCCGCTTGATTCGGATGCTTGCGGATGGATTCAGCTAAATACTGGTAACTATGCGCATCACCAGCAATTAGCTGGCCGAGCTTTGGCAATATTTTAAACGAATGAAAATCATAAATCGGTTTGAACCAATCGGCCTGTACTTCAGAAAACTCTAATACCATTAGCTTGCCGCCAATCTTCAATATGCGATGCATCGATTTCAATGCGGCCAGTTTGTCGGTTACGTTGCGCAAACCAAATGCCATGGTGATGGCATCAAAACTGTTATCGGGAAACGGCAAGGCTTCGGCATTCAACTGTACATAGCTTAAGCCCTTGAGTAGGCCCAAATCGGTTAGGCGGTCGCGGCCAACGCTGAGCATTTCCTTGTTGATATCACCAATCACGATTTCACCAGTGTTGCCAACACGTTCGAGCAGCAACTTGGCAATATCACCGGTGCCGCCGGCCAAATCGAGCACGCGGTCGCCACGCTTAATGCCAGACATGCCGGTGAAATAACGCTTCCATAAGCGATGCACACCAAGCGACATCAAATCATTCATTACGTCGTACTTAGCGGCTACCGAGGAAAACACCTCGCCGACCAGCTTTTTCTTGTCGGCAACCGGTACGTCGCGGAAACCGAAATGGGTGGTTTTATCGTTCATTGGCTTATTATCACATGCCGCAGTAAGGATTTCACGTTCAGTCGCGTGACAACCCTTTCTCATTCAGCGCTTGCAAATATCTAGCCCAACGCGTTTCGTATTCCTCACCCAATTCTTTGAGGAAGCTCCAAGTATAGATTCCACTATCGTGGCCATCATTGAAGCGTAACACCACTGCGTAATTGCCGATGGGCTCAATGGCCGAAATATTTACATCACGCTTGCCGCCAATCCACACACGTTGGCTTGGGCTGTGACCTTGCACTTCAGCCGAAGGCGATTCCACCCGCAAATATTCGCAAGGCAATTCAATGCGCGAGCCATCGTCGAAGGCCACTTCCAGTTTGTGTGAAGCGCGGTGCAGGATGATGTCGGTTGGTCTGATACTCATGATTCTTTCTTCCGTTTCGCGCGCGGATGCGCGGCGTCGTACACTGTGGCCAAGCGCTGAAAATCAAGGTGGGTGTAAATTTGTGTGGTGGCAATATCTGCATGGCCAAGCAATTCTTGCACACTGCGCAAATCACCGGACGATTCCAACATATGGCTAGCAAACGAATGGCGCAACAAATGTGGGTACACCCGTTTCCAAATACCTTGCTGTTGTGCTAACTGACGAATGCGCAACTGAATAGCGCGCGTGCTAATAAACGCACCGTTACGGCCTGGAAACACTGGCGCAGCGGCGTTTGCATTCGATTGTACATGCCAAGTACACAAAGCATTTACTGCATGGCTACCAACCGGCACGACCCGCGTTTTACTGCCTTTGCCGAGCACTGTGACTAAGCTGTCATCCAAGTCTAAATTTCGCCATGTCAGTGAACACAGCTCCGATACCCGCAAGCCAGACGAATACAGTAGTTCCAACATGGCACGATCGCGAACGCCCAACACGCCATCAGTTGGTAGCTCCACCAAACGCACCGCTTCATCCACATCTAATACTTGCGGCAGTTTGCGCGGCGCTTTGGGTGCACGCAAACCTTGGCTTGGGTTGTGGCTCATGGCGCCTTGTTTCAATAAATACTTGAACAAGCTTCGCAATGCAGAAAGCCTACGCTGCACACTTTTGGGGGCTAAGCCGCGGCGGTGCTCCTGCGCCATAAATTGCTGAACATGGGTGAATTGCATTGCATTGGGATCTAGCAAGCCATGGCTTTGGCAATATACTTGCCACGCCGCCAAATCACGCTGATAACTGCTTAAGGTGTGGATTGATGCTTGCCGCTCAAAGCGCATATGCTGTAAAAATTGCTCAATACCGGAAGCCACATCGGCCATATTCAGCGTTTGCAGCGCAACATAGCAACCTGATATAACTCACCAATCCAGCGCAGGAATAGTGTGCCCATACCCGGATAAAAACGATGGCTATCGGCACTACCAATGGCAATTAAGCCAATACCGCTAACAGGGATTAAAGCAACCGATTGCGTGTACTGAACCTCAGCACCAAATAAAACATGGGATTTTTCGGCATTTAGTCGCCCACAAATCGGCTCGCCGCTGGCCAAGCAATCCACAAATGGCGCCATGCGCGCATCACTTTCTTCAATACAGCTATACCAATCGGCGGAAAGCCCAAGCAATGCAGAAAAATTAATCACCCGCACCGATTCACTGGCAAAATCTTCTTTTAAACTGGCGGCAAGCGTTTTCACTACTTCAGCGGACGTGTTGGCTCGAATTAATGCCAAGGATAATTGATGAATATGTTGCGAAAGTTTTTCATTGTCTTGTGCATTGAGATTCAACTCATGCAGGCGATGACTCAAATCGCGGTTTTTATCACGCAATATTTCTAACTGGTAGCTCGATAACGAAGCGGTTTTCCCATCCTCTTTCGGCACTACTAAGCTGACAGCTAAATCTGGGAATTGCCCAAGAAAATTGGGATGTCTGCGTAACCACACAGCCACTTCATGCGCGCTCAATTTTTCTGGCCTTTCGTCAATCATTGCACCACTCTCCTTCATACACTAATTTGGCTGGACCAGTCATGCGCACCTCCGCATCATCATTATCCCACTCTATACGCAAAACACCGCCAGGCAAATGCACATCAAGCTGACGGTCAACCAAGCCCAAACGCATCAAACTGACAGCCGCCGCGCAGGCCCCCGAGCCACAAGCTAAGGTTTCGCCCACACCGCGTTCATATACACGCAATCGGATATGTTGTCTTGTGACCACTTCCGCGAAACCTACATTCACGCCTTCAGGAAATACCTTGGCGGCTTGCACAAACTTTGCCCAACGCTGCACCGGCGCATCGAAGCAATTTTCAACGCGAATTACGGCATGTGGATTGCCCATGGAAACTGCCGAAAACTCAATAATCTGAGCTTCAAACGGCAGCTGATAGCTAAGACTTTCTTGCTCTGCCAACAAGGGAATCTGCTCTGGCGCAAAACGCGGTTTGCCCATCGCCAATGTGTACAGCCCATTCGAATGGCTGACCTGTATCAAACCAGCGGGGCTGTCCATGGAAAATTCTGATGTATTGGCAATCTTGCGTAAAACCAACCAATGCGCGATACAGCGTGCGCCATTGCCGCATTGTTGGGCAAAGCTGCCGTCTTGGTTAATGATTCTGTATGAGGCGATGGCCTGCGCCGACTGCGGCGGCTCAATGATTAACAGTTGATCAAAACCAATGCCAAATTGTCTGTCGCCCATTAAACGAATTAATTCACTGTCAGGCAAGACTGAGCTAACGCGGCAATCGAGCACCACAAAATCGTTGCCTGCGCCATGCATTTTACTGAATTGCAAAGGCATTACTGCGTAGCCTCAGCCTCTGCTGGCATTTCATCGGGCTTTACCAAGGGGCCTTTATTGCCACATGCAGAAACCAGCATACATAACGCCAAGACAAGCAATACGATTTTTACGGAATATTTATTCATGAGGAAAGTATAGCCGAAATGCCCCTTCGACAAGCTCAGGGAGCATTTAATTACAATAGCCATTAAATCTGACAATAGCAGTGCTGACTCCGACGGACTCAGCTATCGATTAAGCAAATTTGCTCGTTGAGCCTGTCGAAACGAGCGCCCTACTCCACACCCAGAACTTCCAACATATAAGCAAACTGTTCTGAGGTTTCTTTATAGCGCTGGAAACGACCAGATTTTCCGCCATGACCGGCTTCCATATTGACCCGAAACACCACAGGATTATTACCGGTTTTGAATTCACGTAATTTCGCTACATATTTTGCCGGCTCGAAGTACTGTACCTGCGAATCCCACAAGCCAGTACCCACGAATACCGTTGGGTACTCTTGGTGTTTAATTTGGTCGTAAGGTGAGTAACTCAGCATGTAATCGTAATAATTTTTTTGCGCCGGATTACCCCACTCATCAAATTCGTTGGTAGTGAGTGGAATACTTTCATCAAGCATGGTGGTTACCACATCCACAAACGGAACTTGCGAGATAATCATTGTGTAATCTTGTGGCGCCATATTTGAAATTGCGCCCATTAGCAATCCACCCGCCGAGCCACCATAGGCGGCGACACGGTCTGCCTTTGCATAACCTTCTTTAACTAAAAAACGTGTTACATCGATAAAATCGGTGAAGGTATTTATCTTGTTAAATAATTTTCCGTCGTCATACCAGGCACGGCCCATTTCTTGGCCACCACGAATGTGCGCAATGGCATACACCATGCCACGATCGAGCAAACTCACATTCACCACTGAAAAACGCGGATCAGTTGACGAGCCATAGCTGCCGTATGCATATTGCAACAATGCTGCTGAACCGTCTATTTTGAAGCCTTTTTTATACACCAAGGAAACCGGAATTTTTGTGCCATCACGCGCTGTTGCCCACTGTCGCTCAGTGACATAATCATCGGGATTATAGTCGCCTAAAATCGGGTCACGCTTCAGTAATTTTCGCTCACCATTTTCAGTATTCACTTCATAAATCGTGTTCGGTATTGTTAACGATGTGTAGCTATAACGAAGCCATGCAGTGTCTGGTTCGGCATTCACATTTAAGACCATGGTGTAGGCTGGTTCGTCAGAAGCCACAAACTCGACCTTGCCATCATTGCTCAAGGTACGAATGCGTAACAAGGCATTGGAGCGTTCTTCCACAGCAATGAAATCTTTGAACAGTTCAAAACCTTCAATAAACACTGTGTCTTGGTGCGCGATAAGCTCCTGCCAATAGGCTCGATTGCCAACGGGTACCTTATCGGCCAATGTCATTAATTTATAATTGGGTGCATTCCAATTGGTGCGAATTACCCAGCGGCCACTAAGATGATCGGCAGAATACTCAAAATCAGCTTGCCGCGTAGCAATCACAGTGAACTTCCCGGGCTTAGCGGCTGGCGTGTAACGTTGTTCGGTGCTAATGGTGCTTTGCACGCTAATGCAAATAAACTGCTCGGAACGGGTGCGTGAAATGCCCATGTAAAAGCTGTCATCTAATTCTTCATAAACCAGTTTATCGAGTGCACTTTTGGTACCTAACACATGCGTTTTAACGCGCTTACTGAGCAAAGTGACCGGATCTTTTTCGATATAAAAAAGTGTTTGATTATCATCTGCCCAAACAATATTCGCTTCAATATTTTCCACCACATCTGTAAATGTTTTGCCGCTAGCTAAGTCTTTGACGAATAATTGATACTGACGACGACCAACCGAATCTTCCGCCCAAGCCACTAATTGATTATTTGGACTCATTTCCCATTCACCAATCGAGAAATAGCCTTTACCAGCGGCCATACTATTTTGGTCAAATAATATTTCTTCCGGCGCGTCCATAGTTGCTTTGCGGCGCGCAATGATGGCGTAATCCTTGCCGGTTTCGAAACGCGAATAATACCAATAGCCATTTTTGAAATACGGCACCGAAGAATCATCTTGCTTGATGCGCCCGGTAATTTCTTTATACAAAATGTCTGCCGTTGGTTTAGAACTGGCCAGCATGGCATCGGCGTATTTATTTTCAGCATTTAACGCTGCCAGCATTTCAGGGTATTTTCGGGTGTCATCACGTAACCAATAATAGTCATCATTACGTGTGGCGCCATGCGGTGCGGTAGTGGCATGTGGTTTCTTAGCGATGACAGGCGGTTTTACAATATCTGCGGACAAGGTAACTTCCAAGTTTTAAACTAAAAAGAAAATACCATACTCACTGATCTGTCGCTTGTGAACCACTCACGCT
>JAYTOD010000134.1:0-5359 GCA_043747995.1 Arenimonas sp. | reverse complement strand
GCTGACTTTAGATTTTACAAAATCGACCTCGGTAAACCTTGATACCTTAACGCCAGAGCAAACGGCAAGCTGGAAGCCAGGCCAAACTCTCTTATTGAGTGGCAAGCTTTACACCGGCCGCGATGCGGCGCATAAACGTATGGTTGAAATGCTTAATCGCGGCGAAAAACTGCCGGTCGATTTCACCGGAAAAATGATTTACTACGTGGGCCCAGTTGATCCAGTGCGCGACGAAGTGATGGGCCCAGCTGGCCCAACCACAGCAACGCGTATGGATAAATTCACCGAACAAGTGTTAGCGCAAACTGGCCTTATTGGCATGATCGGCAAGGCCGAACGTGGCCCAGCCGGAATTGAAGCCATCAAGAAACATAAATCCGTGTATTTAATGGCAGTTGGTGGAGCAGCGTATTTGGTTTCAAAAGCCATCAAAGCCGCGAAAGTGGTGGGCTTTGAAGATTTAGGTATGGAAGCGATTTACGAATTCACCGTGCAAGACATGCCAGTGACTGTGGCGGTTGATAGCACGGGCGAATCGGTGCACGAAACTGGCCCGAAATTGTGGCAAAGTAAAATAGGCGGTATTCCGGTGGTGCTTGAATGATTATGGATGAGCGTAAACAGATTCTAGCTGGATTCATTTTGGCTGCTAGCTTGCTACCCGGTTTTGCCAATGCAGCAATTAATCCTGCTGAAGTGCAGGCGGAATTCAAGCGTTGGACCATTGAAGCCGATGCAATATTGCAGGCACAGCCAAAATCCTCTGCTTTGCGCAAAGATTTGCATGTGTGGTTCACCGATCAAGGCCGCTCGTTGAGCAAAGTTAAAGAGCCGATTCTATCGGCATCTTTGCCGAGCAAGATGTGGGGAAGCGCCGCATACGTTATTGATACGGCTAATCAGCATGCTAGCGAATTGAATAATGCCGAGTATCGCAGCTTGCTGGAGCTGTCTGCGCGGGTCATCGATTATTGCCATAAAGCGTATTCGCAGCAGCAAACAGTTTGCACGGACTATCATTATTGGCATTTGAAGGCAGGCACAGCCATTTACGCCGCTAAGTTAGGCGAGGCAAATTCTGCTCAACAATTAGCGAACATTCCTGCTATGGTTAGTGGTTCTATTGTTCCATTTCAGGGCTTTTATGCAAAAAGTACTAAAGAGATGGCGACCGATGAATGTTCAGGCTGGATACGCTTGTTTGCAAGGCATTTAACGCCAGAATATTTTCCGCGGGCAGAACCGGGAATCAGTGAATCATTTGTAAACACTTATTTTGATACGGCGCAAAACGTATTGAATGTGTGTGAAACAAATCATGCTGATATGCAAAAATCAGCTGGTTATGTCACTGAATTAGCTGTTAATTCAGTTTCTATTGCAAAGCCATTTGGAAAAGAAACACAGGCGAAAGCTTTGCCGTTTGCTGAGCGTGCTTACAAATCCATATTGAATGAGGTTTCTAGTGGCGATCTAAAAAGCACAAAGCCGAGCGATTTAATGCGATTGTTCGTTCTATCAACAGCACTTGGCAAACCAACTGAAGTTTCGCGTTGGGCAACAGCGTAGCCCGTAAGTTTACGTGCCGACGTTAGCAAAGGCTCGGATGGATTCGCCTGTGGTTTCTTCACAAAGAACGTACGGGATTTGAGCGCTGGATGGATTCAGGCGATTGCGCCATTTCCTGCAGTAGCCAGTGAATTGCAGTCGATTTGTCCGCAACTCAGTGAATGATGAAATTCCAAGAAATTCCGGTGGTGCTTGAATAATCAGCGCAGCTGAATCATCACTTCATTGCGGCGCATAAAGCTTGGCATAATTGGCGGATTGTAACGCGCAGTCCAAGTGGCGCCGGTGCTTTTAAGCCCGTGTGTTTTTAAAGCAGCTAGAAGTTTGCTTTCATGCTGATTAAAATTATCGTCGGTCCAGCGTCCAGAAAACCGAATAGCCAAAACCTTACGCGCCGGAATCGTTTTGAAATATACCGTTGGATCGTTCGGAATTGGCAGTGTTTGCAGCGTATAGTTTTTAGGCATCACGAATGAAACCAGCCAAATGCCGTCTGTTTTACGTGTTTGGCTAACCGGTGCAGTCATCGCAATTTTTTCGCTCTTGGCTTGGCTAACCGGCGCAGTCATTGCTATTGATTGTTTGCTACGATTACCACCAAAGATGTAGCCACCTAAGCGTTTAAAAGCCAAATTTCCGGCTTCATCAGCATTGTCCGCACGTATTTCGGTTTCGGCAATGATGTAGCTGTCATATTGGCGTAGCTCGATGTCATTTCCAAGCTCTTTCATGACGCTGTATTTGGGCTCATCAATCGCCATAAGTGCTCCGCTCCAGAGCAGTGTGCCAAGTAATAATGTTTTAAACATACTGCACTCCTTAAAATCTTAAAGATAGCGCTATACCTGTGATGGCAGTGTATGGCTTGCGGTATCATTGACAGGTGTTTTACATGAAATTTACCATGAGAATCCTTAAAAAATCCCAAAAACTTGATAATGTCTGCTACGAAATCCGCGGCCCTGCTTTAGAGCGCGCTAAACAGATGGAGGATGATGGGCACAGCATCATCAAGCTTAATATCGGTAATCTGGCGGTGTTCGGCTTTAATCCGCCTGATGATATCGTGCATGATGTTATCGCTAATTTGCCGCGTTCAGCAGGCTACAGCGATTCCAAAGGGGTGTATTCAGCCCGCAAAGCGGTGATGAATTATGCCCAAGAACGCCATATTCAAGGCGTTGGCATTGAAGATATTTATATTGGCAATGGCGCCTCTGAATTGATTCTACTCAGCATGAATGCCTTGCTCAACGATGGCGATGAAGTGCTGGTGCCAGCACCCGATTACCCGTTATGGACTGCAGCGGTTTCGCTTTCAGGCGGCAAACCAGTGCATTATCTGTGCGATGAAGCGGCGGATTGGCAACCAGATTTAAATGATTTGCGTTCCAAGATTACTGATAAAACTAAAGCTTTGGTGGTCATAAACCCAAACAACCCAACTGGCGCGGTTTATCCAGAAGCTATGTTGCTGGCTTTGCTTCAAATCGCCCGTGAACATCAGCTTATTGTTTTCGCCGATGAAATTTACGACAAAACCTTGTTTGATGGCGTAACGCATACGGCGATGGCTTCACTTTGCGAAGATGTGTTTTGCATAAGCTTGGGTGGCTTATCCAAAAATTACCGCGCTTGTGGCTATCGCGCCGGTTGGATGATTCTAAGTGGCGAACGCGAACACGCCAAAGATTATATTGATGGCTTGAATATTGTGACATCCATGCGCTTATGCGCCAATGTGCCCGCACAATACGCTATTCAAACCGCATTAGGTGGCGTTCAGAGTATTGCGCAATTAGTGGCTGCTGATGGCCGCTTAACGCGCCAGCGCGATTTAGCCTGGAGCCGCTTAACGGCCATTCCCGGTGTGAGCTGTGTGAAACCCAAAGGCGCGTTGTATCTATTCCCTAAATTTGATCCAGATATTTATCCGATAAATGATGACCAACAATTCATCACCGAATTGCTTGAGCAGGAAAAAGTATTGTTGGTGCAGGGCACTGGCTTTAACTGGCCAAAGCACGACCACGTGCGCGTGGTATTTTTGCCCAACACCGATGAGCTTACCGACGCGCTTGATCGCATTGAACGCTTTCTTACTAACTATCGTGCCAAGTTTGCCAAATAAACAGGAGAGATTGCCATGTATAAACTGTATTTCGCGCCCGGCGCTGCCAGCCTTGTGGTGCATTGGTTGCTGATTGAACTGAACTTGCCGCATGAATTAGTGAAGTTGGATTTTGCCAGCAGAGAACATAAAACCCCAGAATATTTGGCGCTAAATCCCAATGGCGTAGTGCCCACCATGCTTATAGACGGCAAGCCCATGTTTGAAGCGGCCGCCATGGTTGTGTTGTTGGCCGATAGCAAATCGGAAGCGGGCTTAGCGCCAGCTATTGGCACGTTTGAGCGCGGCCAATATTATCAATGGATGTTTCATTTAGCCAACACCTTGCAGCCACCGTTTCGCATGTGGTGGTATCCGCATGAAGCAGCGGGCGAGGCCAATAGTGAGGCAGCAAAAGAGGCAGCGCGCGTTAAAATTGAATCGGTATTCGCCAATCTTGATGCGCATTTGGCCGCTAATGGCCCGCATCTGCTGGGCGAAAAATTATCTGCTGCTGATTTTATGTTGGTGATGCTGATGCGTTGGTCGCGTGGTATGCCGAAAACTGCCTTGGATTATCCGCATTTGGCAAAATTGGCCGATTTGCTTCGTGCGCGCCCGAGCTGGAAAGCCTTGTATGCGGCAGAAGGCTTGGAGGAGTGGGCATAGATTAGATTTGACATTTTTTAATCAAATGAGATAATCTAAAGTCCCAAATGGTTAAGAAGGGTTTATGCCTAAACTTACTGTTGCTAAATCGAAATCGTACGCATGCATTGAATCAGGCAGTGTTGGCGTTGCCTCACCAGCAGCCTTGTTTCGCGCTTCATCAAGTGGCAGAGTACAGTTCATCCGAGCTGGCGTGCCCGCAGCACATTTAGACCAAATTGCCAGCAAAATGGCGATTTCAAAAGAATTGCTATACAAAAATTTACGCTTGCCACGCTCAACGATTGACCGCAAATTGCGTGCAAACGACAAACTATCTCCCGAACATTCAGAACGCGTGATCGGCCTTGAACGCCTTATTGGCCAGGTTGAGGCAATGGTGATGGAATCGGGTGACGGTTCAGTATTTAATGCGCATCAATGGTTGGGTGATTGGCTGGAAAGCCCGTTGCCCGCGCTTGGCGGCGTTAAGCCAGGCGAATATATGGACACCATGCAAGGCCAGGAAATGGTTTCAACTTTGCTCGCCCAGATGCAATCTGGAGCCTATGCCTAATGCGGGTTTGGCGTATTGCCAGCGAAACTCCGGAGTATGCAGCAGATGATCTTACCGGATTAGGTGCATATAAAACCGGCGGGCGCTGGAACAGCAAAAATCATTGTGTGTTGTATTGCGCAGAGTCGCCTTCACTGGCATGTCTTGAAACGCTGGTGCACTTAGGCGCATGGAATTTGCCCTTGCGGCGCTATCTCGTTGCCATCGATATACCCGACGTGCTTTGGACAGCACGAAAATCTTTCAATGCAAAATCACTCGCAAAAGATTGGAATAAAGTGCCTATTGAGCCGGTGAGCTGCCAAATAGGCGATGATTGGCTGAAACGAAAACAATCGGTTGTGCTGGTTGTGCCATCGGCTATTGTGCCGGAAGACTCCGTGATTTTGATTAATCCACTGCACACGGATGCACACAAAATTAAAGCTGAGAAAGTACGGGTTTGGCAGTATGAC
>JAYTOD010000133.1:0-6784 GCA_043747995.1 Arenimonas sp. | reverse complement strand
TGCGTAAATCGTTCAAAACAGCGAAAGGCAATTATTGGACTCCATACGGCGCCTTGAGTTATGTCAATGAAATGGATGGCGCCAACAGCTACCAAATTGGCGGCTTGTTGGAAGGCGATGTGGATACCAGCGGTGGCAGCACCTTGTTAGAAGCGGGTGTTACTGGCCATATCGGTAAGTTCGGTGTTAGTGGTGGTGTGAACTGGCAAGACGGCGGCGCCTCTGATGGCGTTGTCAGCGGCCAGTTGAGCCTACGTTACAACTGGTAAGCATCATAGTTCAGAAAAAAAGCCGGCGAGAGCCGGCTTTTTTTTGCTAAGAGATAGTGCGTACTGTTAGAATTAATGCCTTGAAAAAATACTGTAACCATTACAGAAAACACCATGGAGAAATTTTTGGCTACTAAGAAAACCCCAAATCCAGTTGCGCCTGAACAACAAGCTGAAGCTGCCGTAATAGCCGAACCGATTACAACAGCCGATACGCCAGAGTCAACACCGCAAGTACAACTGATTACTGAAGTACCAGAAAAAGGTGCCGAAGCGCCAAAAGACCTCACCAAAATGCAGGTAGAAAAAAGCTGCTCACGCGGTATGGGCGGCTGGTTAGGTAGTCACAATATTTCATTGGCAATCACTTCCTACCAAACCGGTCGTTTGTATTTGGTTGGCAGCGACCCAAATGGCCGTGTGTCATTTTTTGAGCGTATTTTCGAGCGCGCCATGGGTGTCGTTGGCAATTCACAGCGCATATTTCTTGGTGGGCTGTATCAGCTTTGGCGCTTTGAAAATGTGCTTCGCAAAAATCAGGTTATTCATAATGTGTTTGATAAATGCTATGTGCCACGCAATGCGCAAACCATTGGCGATTTAGACATTCATGAGCTTGGTATTCGTAAAAATGGCAAAGTGGTATTTGTGAATACCAAATATTCGTGCTTGGCCGAATTAGACATGGTGCACAGCTTTAAAGCAATTTGGAAGCCGAAGTTTATTAGTAAATTGGCACCGGAAGATCGTTGTCACTTAAACGGTTTGGCCATGAAAGATGGTGAACCTAAATACGTCACCGCTGTTTGCCGTAGCGATGCAGTCGATGGCTGGCGCGATCGTCGTGTTGATGGTGGCGTGGTAATTGATATTGAAACCGATGAAATTGTCTGTGAAGGCTTGTCGATGCCACACTCGCCACGTTGGCACAACGGCAAGCTATGGGTCTTGAATGCCGGCACAGGCTATTTGGGTTGGGTGGATTTTGAGAAAAAAGCGTTTGTACCATTCACCTTCTGCCCAGGCTTTTTACGTGGTCTGTCAATGATTGGGAACGTTGCAGCCGTTGGCTTGTCCAAAGCACGTAACGGTCGTTTTTCAGGCTTGGAATTAGATGAAGAGCTTAAAAAACGAGACGCAGATGCATGGTGTGGTGTGCAAATTGTGTCATTAACTAATGGCGATGTTTTGCAGTGGATTCGCTTTGAAGGCGATATCAGTGAAATATTTGACATCAGTTTCTTGCCTGGCGTACGTAACCCGATGATGGTTGGTTTACGTACAGCTGAAATCCGTGAATTAATTACCTTTGAATCCGATATTCCAACTACTGAGGAAAGCACCCCATGAAAACAACCACACGCATACAGCTCACGGCACTCGCATTATTGATGTCTAGCATTGCTTTTGCGCAAACAAAGCCTGCGGGCAAGCCTGCTGGGCAAGAGGCAGATATTGAGAAAGGTATAGATGTTATGTTTAATGGCTTAGATACTGATAAAAATCGTCAATTAAGCTTTGAAGAATTTAAAAAGGGTGTGGTTGCAGAACGCCGGCAGTCGATGATTTTACAGCAATTGAGTGGTATATTCGGCGCTGCCGATACTAATAAAAATGGCAGTTTAGAAGCGCTTGAATTTAACAATTTGCCAGGCATTAAACAAGCCAAAGAACCTAAGCCAAAATTTTCAGAATTTGATACCGACAAAGATCAAAAACTCACATTCCGCGAATACATTGGCTTTGTTCAAAAAATGACGCAGTTACCAAAAAAATAAGTGCAATAACTTCGTTGCTGCTGCTCAGTAAACCCCGCCTTAGCGGGGTTTACTATTACAGGGTCTTGATTATAGGGCTATTGAGCGGTACTGGTTTCATCAAAACAAATCCAGGAAAATAATACGCACGTAATATTAGATCGAGTGATGAATAACCAATAAAACTAAAGCTAGTTGGCGCCCAAAAAGCTTCTGTATAATGCGTCGAAAGTAATTCACTTTCCACTTCAATAAGTATGCCAATAGCTTCAGGCTTTTCTAAGCCAAGATTGTATTCACGCAAAGCCTCTTGGCTTGCGCGCATCATTGGAATACTGGTGTTGTTATTGCGGAATCGCTGGGCACAAAAAGTTCGGTAATAATACATAGGTTGTCGTAATCGTTTCACCACCATAACAATACCGGTAGAAACGCCAGCCAACACGCCTTGCTCATCGCGCATAGCTATAATGGCCTGTTTTGAACGGTTTAGCGGATTTTCTTCGCCTGGCAGAGCGTTTTCAGCGAGCCAAAATGCCACAATCTCTTGGCTAAGCTCAGCGCTGACTTTATTCCAAACAACCTCGTAAGTAAACTTCATTGCAACTCTCTCAGCAAAAAAAGTGTTTAACACTGAACCAGTGTGTTTTGTGAGCTCAAAAACTTAGCCTGTTATGCCGTCTGTAGTACGGATTTTTTGCTGCCGTGGCCGCTGTTGTTGCTGTCGCGTTGGTAATGGTGCGGGTGGCAATAAGTTAAAGTCAGCAAAGTAATGCACAAAGATGGGGAATTCACGTTGTGAATAGCCAATAAAAGTGAAGTCGGACGCCTTATGATACGCCTGCGTGTATTGACTTACTAGTTGACTGTTTTCTAATTCAACCATAACGCCAAGTGCCTCTGGTGGTTGCATCGTTTTATTGAATTCAAGCAATACAGTTTTGGCTACATTAACCATGCTTTGCACTGTGTGATGGCCACGATGCTTTTTTGCACAGAATGTTCGGTAGTAGTACATTGGCTGGCGTAGGCGAGGCAACACACGAATAACGGATGTGCAAACAGCTGCAATTTTTCCTTCTTCATCACGCATTACAATAACGGCTTGTTGTGCACGCGCTTCTGGGGCTTCAGATTTTGGCAAGGCATTTTCCTCGGTCCAAAAAGCGATAATTTCTTGGGTTAGTTCGGGGGTAATTTTTTTCCAAACAGCATCGTATTTAAAAGTCATGGCAGTTTCTCTAGTTTCAGGAACACCGAACAGAATGGTTACGGTGCATAAGGGTTTAGTATAGTGCACACATCAGCAAACAGACTAGTGCGTAGCAAATTTATACACAATGTGCGCTGGTAATTACTCTGAAGGCTTGATTGCAAGCCCAAACAAACTTCACTCAGCCAAGCTTAAACGTCGGCACCATCAGCCAATGGTCGATTAGCAAGAATGCGAACAGCGCCATCAAGTACCAAATTGAATACTTGAAAACCTCCATGGCAAATAGTTCGTCGGGCGGGTTTAATAGGCGGATGGCGTAATACAGGAACACACCGCCAAGCACTACTGCGCCACCCAAATAAAACAAGCCGCTCATGCCGGTAAGCCATGGCAGCAATGTAACCAGGAACAGCAGCACGGTGTAGAACAGAATCTGCCAGCGCGTATAGGTCACACCATAAATCACCGGCAGCATCGGGATTAAGGCTTTGGCGTAATCGTCGCGGCGGAAGATGGCCAGCGCCCAAAAATGCGGCGGTGTCCAGACGAAGATAATTAGGAACAGCAGTAAGGCGTATGGATCTACGGTATTGCTGATGGCCGCCCAACCGAGCACGGGCGGTGCGGCGCCGGCAGCACCACCAATCACAATATTTTGTGGTGTGGCGCGCTTCAAGAAGCCGGTATAGACAATGGCGTAGCCAATCAAGGAAGCGAAGGTTAATCCGGCAGTCAGCCAATTCACTTGCCAAATTAATAAGCCCATTGACAATACACCAAGCACAATGGCAAATACTAAAACTTGCTTGGAATTTAATCCGCCACTCGGCAATGGCCGATGCGAGGTGCGCGCCATAATCGCGTCTATCCGTTGATCGAGCAAATGATTGATGGCGGCAGCCGATGAAGCTGCTAACCAAATGCCTAAGCAACCAAAAATCACTGGCTTCCAAGGCGGAATGCTGGGCACCGCTAAAAACATACCGATGATGGCAGTGAACACAATAAGTGCGACCACACGCGGCTTGGTCAGCTGGTAATACTGTTTATAGGGAATCGACATAGGTGCTATTGTATCAAGTCGAAGCAGTTTCAGGCTTTTCATCGGGTTCGCGTAAGCGTGCTAATAAACCTACGACAACGAACAACAACAATGCCGCACCGGCGTTATGCGCAACAGCCACCCACAGTGGCAAAGAATACACCACATTACTGATGCCTAAAGCGACTTGTAGCAACACCAATACAAGCAAAATGCTGCCCCAATATACCAAGCCAGGTGTTCGTATGAGTTTGATGGCGATACCGAGCAAGTAGCCGGCCACCACAATCGCCATGCCACGGTGCACTAATTGAATGGCCACCCGTGCGGGCCCATCGAGCACACCGCCTTCGTAATCGACACCAATACCACGCCAAAGCACAAACGCTTCTGCAAAATTATGTTCCGGCACCCAGCTGCCCAAGCATTTCGGGAAATCGTTGCCGCAGGCCAGTGCCGCATAGTTGGCGCTGGTCCAGCCACCCAAAGCAATTTGAATAGCTAACAAACCTAAGCCTATCCACAATAGGTTTTTCAGCCGCCGCGCATCAGCATTAATGAGTTCGGTGTTTGGTGTTGCGCGCCACGATAACCATGTGAGCATCGAGAAGGTTAGCAACCCGCCCATTAAATGCGCCATCACTATAATCGGTTTAACTAGCCATATTACGGTCCACATGCCTAGCACTGCTTGGAAGATAATCATCGCAAACAGCAAAGTAGAAAGCCTTGCGGCATCTTCGTTTGACCAACGCATCGCCTGTATCAATAGAATCAGCTCTGCTACTAGAAACAGTGTTACAGCGAGTCCGTGGTTTGCGGAAAAAACACCTGCGATACCCATATAGGCAGGAATCGACAACGCCACCAAACCTGCCGCACTCACAATACTGGCGATGCCGAGCCGACGCTTGCGTGCAGCGATAACAGCCAGCGCGAACACCAGCAAACCGAGTATGGCAGCGATATGTCGATGGAACTGCTCACGCCAGGCTTTATGTACCTCAACCACACGCTCGAATACAGCGTTGGCGGCCGCAACCTCATGCTCCTGCACTGGCCAAGTGGCACGGCCATAGCAAGTTGGCCAATCCGGGCAGCTCAGGCCGGCATTGGACAAACGCACAAAGCCGCCGAACACAATGACACACAGCGCCAACAACGTGGCTGCCCAGGCAATACGGTGGAAATGTTTATAGTATTGATTCATCATTCTATTTTACAAGCTTTGCCAAATCTTTTCTTAATCCAGAGGGATCAAAGCCGGCCTTGTAATGCATCATCACGAAACCACCAGAATCGATAATGTACACTGGAAAGCCAGCCGCGCTCTCTTGCTCTGGCAATGCGGATAATAAGCTATTCGCTTGCATCGGCACAAAGCCTTTGAAGTCAGGCACTGTTGATGGTACCTCGGCAAACCACAGTAGATCTATTTTTTCGGTATGCCGACCTTGCGACAACCACACGCGATGCAAAGTGTCCAACATGTTTTGGCATGCTTTTTCGCAGGGCTTGCTCGAGACAAACACGATACGCCAACGGTTTTCCTCAGGCTGCCACGGATAATTACCGCTATCAAGGCGCATGAACATTTGCGCACTAAAATCCATGGGTGGATTGATTAACGCACCGAAATTTTTAGTATGGGCAGGCTGCCAGCCAGTAAAACGCAATACTGCAGCAATGCCGAACGAGCCTAAAAACATCACCACAATCAGCAGCAGCACCAAACGCGAGCGCCATTGTTTGTGCTTAAAATCATTTTCATTATTCATACTTTTTTCCTTCGCCCCACAAAAACACATAATAGTAACCAAGCCACTGCCAAACCAAACCACTGCAAAGCATACGCTTGGTGTTTTTCCGGCGGCAAGGTATTTTGTAAAACATCTAAATCGCGCTTAAAACCGATGTTTATAATTGGGTCAGGCCGCAATACCCGAGCCGCCAAAGTCTGCTTCAGGCGTGTTGCTATATTTGTCAGCTCTAAGCGCGTTAATAATAGCCTGTTTGAATCCATTTCTGATAATGCAGTGCCAATTGCAAAACCCGGCGAGGGTGGTGGTAACAGCAAGCCCTCGAGAGTATATACGCCATGTATTGGCGCAGGGTTGGGAAACTGCCGCACACCAGTTACCGGCAACCAACCCAAATCAATCAAAAACGCCTGCCCCGAATCACTTATGCCAAGCTGGTAAATCACAACGCCAACCTTATCGCCACGACGTTGGTTATCGAGCAAAAGCTGTGTGTCAGTTTGAAAACGTATATTGCCACGCGCCCATTGATAGGCCCTGGATTGCGCTGAAGCGGTAGCTAAGTCAATCGACTTTTTTTCACGCAACACTTTTTGCAGTGCTTCAATCTGTACTTGCTTTTCATTGCCGCGTGCCAATTGCCAAAAGCCCAAGCGTAATAACAGGCATTCCATAGCAATCGCCAACAATAGCAAAACAAGTTTGATTTTCACCTGTATTTAACCTTTTTCGCGGATAAT
>JAYTOD010000132.1:0-5878 GCA_043747995.1 Arenimonas sp. | reverse complement strand
CAAGACCGCAACGAACGCCGCAAACGCAAGCTGGGCGAACCCATGCGCATGGCAAAATTGGAAGACCAAGCGGCGCGTGCCAATACCTATATTACCGATGATTCCGATTGGCTCGATTTCAAAACCAGCATCTGCACCGCACCGGACCAAATTGCTTTAGCGCCTGGGTATTTGCAGAAGCAATACAGCAAGAACGGGCGCAATTGTTTTGACTACGCCATGGACCGCCCAATGCAAAACTTCTATGCGTATTTGTCGGCTAAGTGGAGCATTAAGAAAGGTATGTATAAAAACATACCGATTGAAATTTACTACGACCCAAAACACCCATACAACACCGACCGAATGATTGAGTCGGTGCAGAAATCGCTGGCCTATTATGAAGCGAATTTCTCGCCTTATCAGCATAAGCAGGTGCGCATTATCGAGTTTCCCGGCTACCAACGATTTGCCCAGGCCTTCGCCAATACCATTCCGTATTCTGAAGACATTGGCTTTATTGCCGACTTGCGCGACCCAGACAATATTGACTACGTGTTTTACGTGACCGCCCATGAAGTGGCGCACCAATGGTGGGCGCATCAGGTGATTGGCGCCAATGTGCAAGGCGCAACTGTGTTGTCTGAATCTTTGTCGCAGTATTCGGCATTAATGGTGATGGAAAAAGAGTATGGCAAAGACAAAATGCGTAAATTCTTGAAATACGAATTGGATCGCTATCTATCTGATCGCGGTGGCGAATTGGTGGAAGAACAGCCACTGTATCGTGTTGAGAATCAGCAATACATTCACTATCGCAAAGGCTCAATGGTGTTTTACCGCTTGCGCGAAGAAATGGGCGAAGCGGCGTTGAATAAAGCGCTTAGCAAATTCATTGCTGATAAAGCTTTTCAAAACCCGCCCTACACCACCAGCAAAGAGCTTTTGCAATACATTCGCGCTGAGGCCAAACCCGAGCAGCAAAACCTGATTACCGATCTATTCGAGAAAATCAGCTTTTACGACAACCGCATGGTTGAAGCCACTGCCAAGAAACGTAGCGATGGCAAATACGCTGTGAGCTTGAAAATACACGCCGACAAACTGTATTCCGATGGCCAAGGCAAAGAAAGCCCAGGCAAGCTGGATGATTGGATTGAGCTTGGCGTATTTGCCGGTGACGATAATAAAGATCAGAAAACTTTGTATCTGAAGCGTCATCACATTACGCAAAAAGATCAAACAATACAGCTTATTGTTGACCAGCTTCCCACCGAAGCTGGCTTTGATCCGAATAATAAATTGATTGATCGGGTATCAACCGATAATCGTAAAAAAATTAGTTTGAATAATTAAACAAAAAAAACCCCGCTTTACGTGGGGTTCTAAATCAAGGTGGCTTTGTTGTTATTTTTGGATCACACGGAATTGTTGTGTTGCTCTGCGTAAGATCTTGCACAATCACACTGTAATAACCATCTTCATTACTGGTGTCGGCATCAGCGATGATAGCGATATTATTTTGTGGAATATTGCCCCAAGTCCATGACAATTCACCGGCTGGGTCGCCTTCAAATTCAACGTTATAAACATTGCAACTAAAATTCCCAGTAACCGAAACAGTTACAGTTGCGGCGCCTTGTCCAGTGTATTCTGTAACATCACCATTGCCATCAGTACCACCTGTGTAACGATAACAATACTCCACACCAGTATTGGATGTTGAATTGGTGTAGCTCTCAAAACCTGGCGTACTATTGCTGAAATTCCTTACATCTAAAGCTACGTCTATATTTGCCATAACCGTACTTCCCCTTAAGTAGTGCCCATTGAATGTAGAAAAGCGGATTCAATTCCGCAAGTCACTGTACTCCGCTTTTGTGGAGCGCGCAAATCATCTAGACTTAAGGATATGGTCGTGTTGGAACAAAACCCGCTTTCTGCAATCGTGCACGATGTGTTTTCGCCTGTTCTTTTTGCCCAAGCAAATGCATCACCCTTACCAAATTATCAAGACGTGCAAATGGCAGTTCACTACCACTATGTTGCATCAATAATTGCAAGGCCGAATTTAATAATTGTTCGGCCTGTTTACGCTCACCCATTTGCAAATATGCTTCTGCAATTAGGGTTAAACATTCACTCTTCTTTAGTCGCATTGTTTCATTTGGTGCGGCCTGCCAAAACGGCTCTATTAAATCGGCTGCTTTATTAGCAAAAGAAAATGCAGCAGCATATTCCATGTTTTTCAGTGCCAGTTGGCATTGCGCAATCCATGCAGCAGCAAGTACTCGGCCAACCTGTTCATTTTTGCCATCCTTTGCACGCGCCTTGTTCGCTAGCTTAACGGCTTTTTCTGCATAAATGGCAGCGCCATCATCAAACAACGCTTGCCTTAAATAACACGACGCCAGAGAAATCATCCATACCGTGTTTGTTGTATCGCGCGCATGCAAAGCTTCAGCAATAAACAGTGCCTGCTGAACCGAGTTCTTCGCAGCATCGTTATATCCAAGTTTTCGTTGTGCATCGTGTAGAAGCAATAAGGAATCTACTCGATATTCTTGCCAACGAACATTATCAGGCTCCAACTTCACCGCAAGAGCAATACCTTGAACTTGTTCGCCGAAATACATTTCGGCCTCGCGCAACTTGCCTTGATTCTGCACTAACAACCCTAACAATCCAGCGTTATCAGCATCTTCATAGCGAAGCTCTACGTTTTTTGGATATTGCTTTAGCCAACTGACATATAATTCTCGTTGCGCAATCACTGCACGTTCGGCCTCCACGTTTCGACCCAAACTTTTATCTAATGTGGCAAGATTTTGGTATCCGTAAGCCGCTTCTTTCTGCCAAGCAAAATTCATGCGATCCATTGCTGCCAGCTTGATGCCGCTATCGCGATATTTTGTTAGCCATATTTTTGCATCATCAAAGCGTCCTTGCTGCCAGGCCACATAGCCAATCCAGTATTCTGCTTGCGCTAAATCAAATAAGCGCTGGCCATTTTTCGGTGCACGCTCATACAGAGCTGTGCTACGAGCATGCGATTCGCGGAATGCGGCCATTGCTTCTTCGTTCTTGCCTTCGTTAACACGCACCTCGCCAATGCCATACAGCGAGCGTGCTTGCTCTTCCAGCGCTCGGTCGCTCAAGTCGCGCGGATTAAGTGTGGCGAAATAGCCGGTGGCTTTGTCGTCCACAGAACGCATTAAATCGAGCCGGCCTACTTTGGTCAGATTCTTACGTAAATCGCCGAGCATAAAGCCCAAAATATCTTCTGCTTGCCCTTGTCGGCGTTCGGCATCGTTGCGAGCAATGTAAGCGGTTACCGCTAATACCACAGCGAGCGTCATTCCTAATAAAGATGCGCCAGTGATTATCGCCATACGCCGATGGCGCTGCTGCGCTTCGCGTTGTGCAAGGTCATCAAAGCCCACGCCCAATAATCCGGCCACTAATTTGATGAATGCACGTTCACGGCCATCGCCCTGTTTGCGAGCATCGGCGGCTAAAGGCTCGCGCTCAGGTCCACCTTCACTTTCAGGCTTGATTAACGTATACGGAAAAGATGCAACACCAGGGGCGCGGCTGGCGGGGTCGCCATCAACAATAAAACTTAAAATAGTATCTTCGTTACCCTTTTCACGAAACGCATCAATCTCGGCATTCACCCATTGCGATTGCGCCGAGCTTGGCGAACAAATAACAATGAGGGCATGGGATTTTTCTAATGCATCGTTAATGGTTTTACTTAGATTTCCTGCACTAGGCAATTCATCGCGATCACGAAAAAACTTTCCAAGCTTTGCAGGTATCGGGCCATCACGGCCTTTGCTGCCTACTAAATTTGCTGGCACGCGATAACCTTCCAAACGGTGCATTAACCAACGCGCCCATTTTTCATCGGTATGGCTATAACTTAGAAAAGCCCGATAGTGCATGTTGCCCCCTGTTGATTAAGCCTAATACCAACATTTCAATAACACTATAGCAAGCTTTGCTAAATGCTTATATTAAAGTCATCGGCATCTACATAAAACGGACAACGCTCGCGGAATGCGTTTAATTCGGTATAGGAAATACTGGTGCTTTGTATTTGCGCTTCGCTGCCAGACTCGACAAGCGTTTGGCCCATAAAATCCAGTACTGTGCTGCCGCCTAAGTAACTCAAGTCATTGCCATCAATCCCAACGCGATTAACACCCACCACATAACTCAAGTTTTCAATGGCGCGCGCCTTTAATAAAGTTTGCCAGGCAAAATGTCGTGGGCTTGGCCAGTTAGCCACATAAATCAACAGATCGTAATCGTATGCATTCTGCCGTGAATTGTTGAAACGATTGCGCGAGAACACCGGAAAGCGCAGGTCGTAGCACACCAGCGGGCAAATTCGCCAGCCTTTGTAATCGATAAATATTTTATCCGCACCGGCTGCATAGCGTTCGTGTTCACCAGCCATGCGAAACAAATGCCGTTTGTCATAAAAACGTATTTCACCATTTGGCATCGCCCAGAGCATGCGGTTAAACACCTGCTCGCTGTCTCGAATCTGTACACTACCAGTGATTGCCGTATTCAAAGCATGTGCTTGTTCGCGCAACCACGCCACCGTTTCGCCTTGCATAGTTTCAGCTTGCGCAATAGCTTCATTACTAAAACCTGAGGTGAATGTTTCCGGCAACACAATCACATCACTATTTGCATGTTGCTCGCGTAATAGTGTTTGGTAATAATCGCGATTGGCTTGTGGGTTATGCCAAACCGTTTCGGCTTGTATGATGGAGATTTTTAAATCTTGCACACTCATACCAACTCCAAACGTGCAATGGCGGCATCTACTGTTTGTGGGTTTTTGGCAAAACACAAACGAATCAAACGCTGTCCGGCCGGTGGCGCTTCATAAAATGGTGATAAGGGAATAGCCGCAACACCTTTCTCAACACATAGCCAACGCGCAAATTCTGCATCCGGCATATCAGAAACAGCCGAATAATTGACTAACTGAAAATAGCCGCCCGGCACCGGCAAAGGCTTGAAGCGTGTGCGCGCCAGTTGCTCAGCAAAGTAATCGCGTTTACTTTGGTAAAATGCACCTAATTCTGCGTAATGCTCTGGCTGTTGCATAATCATTTCGGCAAATGCCCATTGCGCGGGTGCAAAGCTGCAGAAGGTATTATATTGATGTACTTTGCGGAATTCATTGGTTAGTGCTTTCGGCGCAATGCAATAACCAATTTTCCAGCCAGTGCAATGATAGGTTTTGCCAAAGCTTGAAATCACAAAGCTTTTTTCGGCCAATTCCGGATATAGCAACGCACTCTGATGCTGTGCGTCCTCAAAAATAATGTGCTCATACACTTCATCGGATAGCACAAAAATATCTTTGCCGCGAACCAGCTCAATCAGCTTTTGCATATCGTCATCCGACCACAATGCCCCAGACGGATTATGTGGCGAATTGATGAAGATCATCCGCGTTTTTGATGTTACTGCGGCACTGAGTAGATTCCAATCCACCGAAAAATCTAATGGATTAAGTGGCACATGCACACATACGCCGCCGGCCAAATCAATCGCGGGTTCGTAGCAATCGTAGCAAGGGTCAAGCACAATCACTTCATCGCCCAAGCGCACCACCGCTAGCACTGCATCAAAAATGGCTTCCGAGGCGCCGCTAGTCACGGTGATTTCTGAGTCTGGGCAAGCTATATAGCCGTAACAGGCTTCGGTTTTTGCGGCAATGGCCTCACGCAAAGGCTGAATGCCCATCATTGGTGCATATTGATTTTTACCATCACGCATGGCTTTGGCTAAGCCATCAATCAAGGCTTCTGGCACCGGGAAATCGGGAAATCCCTGCCCTAAATTCACCGCTTGGTGCTGCATTGCCATC
>JAYTOD010000131.1:0-8242 GCA_043747995.1 Arenimonas sp. | reverse complement strand
ATTGGCTGGCGAGCGATTGCGCGCGAGCAGGAATAAGCTTTTCACGTTATAGTGCCAATTGATTATTCAAATAAAAATGAATCATGGCACACAACCAATTCGAGTTACTCAAGCAACGCCGCTTTCTGCCGTTTTTCTTAACGCAAGCACTCGGTGCATTCAACGACAATGTATTCCGCAACGCTATGTTGGCGCTGATGGTATACCAAATGGGCTTGAACACTGCGCAAGCTACTTTATATTCCAACCTAGCGCCAGCGCTGTTTATTCTGCCGTATTTTCTATTTTCAGCTACCGCTGGGCAAATTGCTGAGAAGTATGAAAAAGCCAAACTAATCCGCTTCACCACCATGATGGAAATCGTGATTATGAGCGTGGCTTCGGTAGGCTTTATTTATGGCATACCTTGGCTTTTGATGTTCTGCTTATTTATGACCGGCGTGCAATCAACCTTGTTTGGACCCGTGAAATACGCCATCTTGCCACAAGTTTTGCACCCCGAAGAATTAACCGGCGGCAATGGCTTGGTGGAAATGGGCACCTCCATTTCAATTTTATTCGGCATGATTGTTGGCATGCTGCTGTTGATGATTCCTGACTACGGCCCGCAAGCAGCGGCAATTGCCATGATTGGTCTAGCCATTACCGGAAATTTAGTGAGTCGCGCAATTCCTGTTTCACTCGCCATTGCGCCGAATTTAAAAATTAATCCCAATATATTTGCTGAGTCGCTGAATGTTCTGCGTTTGGCGAAACACAACAATGTGGTACGTCGCGCCATTTTCGGTGTGTCGTGGTTTTGGTTTGTCGGCACCATGCTCAGCGCACAATTACCCAACTACGCCAAACTACATCTAGGCGGCAGTGAATCTTTAAATCTTCTCGCCTTAGCCTTGTTTTCAATTGGCACCGGATTGGGATCTTTGTGGTGCGAGAAACTCTCGCAACGAACGGTTGAAATCGGCCTAGTGCCTTTCGGTGCATTTGGCATGACTGTGTTCTGCGCCGATCTGTATTTTGCCCGCCCAGGCCTTGCGCCGGAAACTGGCATTACGCTTATGCAGTTCATCGAGCAGGCTGGCAGCTTCCGAATTATGGCTGACTTAACACTTATCGGCTTATTCGCCGGATTCTTCATTGTGCCCTTATTTGCCCTAATCCAAAGCCGCACCAATCGCCAGGAATTATCGCGTGTAATCGCCGGTATGAACATCCAGAATGCAGTATTCATCTGTACTGCAGCGGTTATTGGCATTGTCTTGCAGCGTTTCCTGAACTTTTCGATACCGCAACTATTTTTGCTACTGGCGGTGCTGAATGCCGTAGTGGCCATTTACCTAATGATTTTAGTGCCCGAATTCTTCATGCGATTCTTAGCATGGGTGTATATCCGCCTTATGTATCGCATTGAGGTGCGCGGCGTTGAGCAACATGTTCCCGATGAAGGCCCTGCCCTGCTAGTCTGCAATCATGTGAGTTACATGGACGCATTGATTTTAAGTAGCGCCATTCCGCGGCCGATTCGGTTTGTGATGTACTATAAAATTTTTAACGCACCACTCAGCAGATGGGCATTTAAAGCCGCTCGCGCTATTCCCATCGCAGGAAAAAATGAAGATGCCGAGCTCATGCAGCGTGCATTTGATGAAGTGGATAAGGCGCTTGCTGAGGGTGAATTGGTATGTATATTTCCGGAAGGCCGCCTAACGCCAGATGGTGAAATAGGCCCGTTTAAAAATGGCATGCAGCGTATTTTAGAATCGCGCGCTGTGCCGGTTGTACCGCTGGCTATTCAGGGCATGTGGGCCAGCATCTTCAGCCGCAAAGGCGTGAAATCCTATTGGCGCATCCCAGGCCGTATTCGCGCACATATTGCTGTTATCGCTGATACGCCAGTTGATGGCGCAATAGCAAATGCAACCGATATGGAAATGCAAGTGAAAGACTTAAGAGGCGACTTAGTTTGAACAAAAAAAGGAGCCACAAGGGCTCCTTCTTAAATCCTACAGCAATCAATAATTAATTGGCTGTACTTCCACTTGAACGCGAATGGTACGGCCAGGATTGCGGTTCATATATGCACGATACGTTTGGTTGCCGTAGCGGTAAGTGACGTTGTAGCCATTATAATTATTACGATAATCATTGTTGTCGTTCACGGTGCGGCAACGGCGTACTGTATTTGAGCTATCAGAATAGCGATCATAGCCGTCGCCGCGGTTTGAGCTATTACCAATGGTACCGCCAATCACTGCGCCGCCAATGGTAGCTGCAGTCCGGCCATCGCCTTTGCCTACTTGATTACCCAGAGCACCGCCGATTAATGCACCCAGTACTGTACCGCCCACATTGCCTCGGCTGTCGCTGCGATACAATCTACCACTGCCATCACGGTAATAGTTATCGTCGTAGTTATTGGTTTGCTCGTTCCAGCATTCCTGATGCTGATATGTTGCATAACGATTATTTACACGCTGCACACTAATTACTTGAGCTAATAGATTTCGTGAATTGTTATCGTTATCATAACGACCATCGTTGTTGTTGTCATAACGACCATCGTTGTAGTTTTGCGCAAACGCAACTGTGCTCAATAATGAAGCAACAATAGCGATCGTGATAAGACTAATTTTACTGTTTTTCATAAGTATTTCTCCATGCACGAGTTGCGTGCGGTATCAAAAAGTTAAAGGCTATACATGTTCAGTACATTGAACCTGAGCGCCATCTAGTTGCTAGCGCGAAAACGCATGTGCGAATTCGTAGGGTCATACTAAGTCAGTGCGTAGTGTTTATCGGTGCGTTATCGCACGTTGCGCTAATGTGGTTGGCTCAGCGACTCACTGATGTGGCTAATTATTTTCGCAATCCCACTATTTTTTCTACAGCGTATTGCTATTCGATTCAGCCGGCGGAAGAGCTGATAAAATGTGATGTAGAGGCGCATCGTTATCTGCCCGCCCCCGCGCTATTGCGGTTTATAATAGCGAATCAAATTGGGAAATAATCATGCGAATCTGTGTTTACGCCGCATCTAGCGCACAAGTGCATCCGGATTATCAGCAAGCGGCCTATGCTTTGGGCAAATCCATGGCGCAAAACGGGCATAGCTTGGTGTATGGTGGCGGCTCATCGGGTTTGATGGGCGCAGTGGCCGATGGCGCATTAGCGCATGGCGGTGAAGTAGTTGGTATTTTGCCAGCATTCATGGCCGATTTGGAGTGGGGTCACCCGGGTTTAACTGAACTACGTTTGGTGGAAGATATGCGCGAACGCAAGCATCAGCTATTAACCGACTCCGATGCCGTGGTAGCTTTGCCAGGCGGCTGTGGCACGCTAGAAGAATTATTCGAAGCAATTACCTTGAAGCGCCTCGGCATTTATTTCAGCCCGATTATTTTGCTCAATACCCGCAATTATTACGCACCCTTGCAAACCTTTATGCAGCAAGTGATTGATGAGAAATTCATGAATGCTGAACATATTGCCATGTGGTCATTAGTGGATTCTGTTGATGATGTGTTACCAAAAATTACATCAACATCTAAATGGCGTGAAGATGCGCGTGATTATGCGGTTGTAAGATAGTTGGCATTCCCTTCGACATGCCCAGGGACCCAGTGCTTTGTGAGCTTAGTTCGCAGTATATAGTTCGATTCTGTTTTTACCGTTACGCTTAGCTTGATACATTGCCGTATCCGCATGTCTGATAAGTGTTTCAGAATCATAGGCATCGCCTGCAATGCCGATACTTAGCGTCCATTGCAAAGAGCCTCCAGCAGTGAGCTGTTGTTCGAGGGCCTGAATAAGTTTTTCGGCGGCAGCTTTAGCGGCAACGAGTTCGGTATTGGTTAACAATACTGTAAATTCGTCTCCGCCATGCCGGCCGCAAACATCCGATTTGCGCATCGTCTCCATGAGTAACCGAGAGATATGTAACAGCGCGGCATCGCCCATGGCATGTCCGTGGTTATCATTAATCTGCTTAAAATCATCAATATCAATGAGCATCAATGAGCTTGTTCGCCCTTCACGTGCTCCAAGTCGTAGAAGCGTATCGGCCCTTTCAGTGAATGCGCGGCGGTTGTTAAGGCCAGTAAGTGGGTCAGTGTGCGCTTGCTGCTCGGCGATTCGTTTAGCTGCTTCGAGTTGATGTCCTCTGAGAAAGCTTTGCTCGACAGTTTTATTGTGTACGGCAACTGCTCTCAGTGTAGTTAATAAGAACCAAATACCAGACAACCCAAGTACCAATTGATCGCGTTCACCACTCAATATGAAAAATACTGTGCAAGGCAATATTACTGAGCAAACAATAGCAATGGTCATGCCGCGAAATACGCCATAAGCCGACAAGGCAGCGCCGCCCAGACCAATTAGAAAAATATAAGTTAAGGACTGATACAAAAAGGAGTTTGAGGGCATGGCCCACACCGTTCCTAAGCCCCAGACTAGGGCAGATGCAAGTACGGTCAATGTATAAGGGACTATCCATTTCAATACATTGGCGTCTGTGCTATGACGTTGATACTGAATAAACAGCAATATGCGCCCAAGCGTTACCACGGCCAACAAACCCAGCCAAATCATTAGGTTAGAATGTGATGCATGTTCCCAAAGCAACGTCACCCAAAGACCGGCAACGACTAGGGTTGAAAATACAGCCTGATAGGATTGAAGGTAGAGCAATCGAATTTTATCTGCCCGCACCTGGGTTGCCAGAAAATCTTCGTTTGAATTGTCAAAGTTCACGATAGGCATAGTTTTTCTTGGTTTTGTGTGGGGTAACGGTAATCCGAAATCGCACGAACTTGCTGGTACTTTTACGGTAGTGTTCTAGTTGGAGCCTTCGCAGAATAAGATGGCGATCTGTTCAAACGCTGCTTGGTCTTCAGCGTCGAAACGATTTAATAACGGACTATCAATATCCAGTACGCCAATCAATTTTCCGTGTTGAATAAGTGGCACTACCAATTCTGATTGCGAGGCTGAATCGCAGGCAATATGTCCTTCAAAGGCATGTACATCGGCCACTAATTGCGTTTGCAGGGTTTGCGCGGCAGTGCCACAGACGCCTTTGCCGAGTGCAATACGCACACAGGCAGGCAAGCCTTGAAACGGTCCAACAATTAGCTCGCCTTGCTCCAGAAAATAAAAACCCAGCCAGTTTACATCTGGCAAACTATTGAACAATAACGCGCTGAGATTGGCGGCATTAGCAATGCGGTGTCGTTCGCCATCTAAAAGTGCTTTGCATTGCTCGATTAACTGCGCATATTGCTCGGTTTTTGTGCCAACTATTTCTTGCTGAGTAAACATATCATTTCCTTTTGGAGTATTTTAATACTTTGCGCTATTGAGATGTGAAACTTATGTTTGAGTCGAAAGGAATCTTTGTCACTGGTACTGATACCGGTATTGGTAAAACGGTTGTTTCGTGCGCCATTATTCAGGCTATGAAAAAAACCGGTAAAGCGATTGAGGGCATGAAGCCTGTGGCGAGTGGCTGTAACTTGCATGATGGCCATTGGCAGAACGAAGATGCGTTAGCGTTGCTTCAGGCCTGTGATACAAAAACGGATTACGCTATGGTGAACCCCTATGCCTTGCCTTTAGCTACGGCGCCCCAAATTGCAGCACGCGAAGCAAATGTAACATTAGATTTGGCGGTGATTATTCATGCTTATGAAAAACTTCAATCACAAGCCGATTTTGTATTGGTTGAAGGTGTTGGTGGTTGGTTGGCGCCGCTTAGCGATACATTAGATCAATC
This sequence comes from Arenimonas sp., assembly GCA_043747995.1. GTDB lineage: Bacteria > Pseudomonadota > Gammaproteobacteria > Xanthomonadales > Xanthomonadaceae > Arenimonas. The sequence goes on along the minus strand of JAYTOD010000131.1, from coordinate 2,472 downwards.
AGATTTGGTTATTGCTATGCAAACTCCTGTTGTTTTAGTGGTGGGTATGCGTTTGGGTTGTATCAATCATGCGCGTTTAACTGAACGTGCGATTCAAGCTGGTGGCTTCAATTTTTTGGGCTGGATAGCCAATTACTGCGAGCCAGAATTTGATACTAACGGTGATTATTTTGAAGCCTTGCAGGTGGTTATGAAAAGTGCGTGTTTAGCTAAATTACCATTCAACGGAGCGTTACTTTTTACCCATGCGAGTGATGCGCTAAGCTGATTTAATAAAGGTTCGATTCGATAAGGCTATAATAGCCATCAAACAACCACATTGGCTGGAGCGCGTATGCGTCGTATTCTAATTCTGTTTTTTTTGGTTTGCCTTAGCGCTTGTAGCAAGGATAAACCTGCACAAGGGCAAGGCCCAGGTGCCGGTGGTATGCCGCCTACGATGGTGGACGTTTACAACGTAACGTTGCGTGAATCTAGCAATAGCTTGAATGCGGTGGGCAATTTACGTGCTATTGAGTCTGTGATTGTTCGCCCTGAAGTAGCTGGCAAGCTGGTGCGCATAAATGCCATAGAAGGCCAAGCCGTTGCTGCCGGTACAGTTTTGTTTACCTTTGACGATGCTATCGCTCGCGCCGATTACAACGAAGCCATGGCCAATCTGCGGGCTAGCCAACGCAACCGTCCGCGTATTATTGAATTAGCGACTAAGCAGCTAATATCTAGAGCAGATGCTGACAGTGCATTGAATGTCTATGAAGTGAATGTGGCCAAAGTGGCATCAGCGAAAGCGCGTTTAGATAAATCAGTAATTCGTGCGCCGTTTGATGGCGTGATTGGTCTGCGGCAAGTGAGTGTCGGTGAGTTTGCTAATGCCGGGCAAGCCTTGGTTGAATTAGTACGTTTGAATCCATTGCAAGTGGAATTTCAAGTCTCAGAACTGCATGTATCGCGATTACAGACCGGGCAATCGGTGACTATTAAAACCGAAGCGTTTCCCGGAGAAAAATTCCTTGGCGCAATCACAGCGGTTGCACCGAGCATTCAATTAAGCGGTCGCAGTGCAGTAGTGCGTGCGCGTTTGGATAACAACGAAAAGAAATTAGTGCCCGGCCAATTTGCGCAAGTGCAAGTAGAGTTATCCAAAGCAGAGCCGGTGTTAATGATTCCAGAGCAAGCGGTATGGCCGAGTGGCGAACAGAAAATGGTCTTTGTGGTGAAAGATGGCAAAGCCGAACTGGTGCCAATTACCATAGGTGCACGTGAACCGGGCTGGGTTACCGTTGTATCTGGCTTAACGGCTGGCCAACAAGTGATTACTGCCGGACAAAGCAAGCTATTCCCCGGGGCTCCCGTGATGGTTGCCAAACCCGTTGTCAGCTCTCCATAAGCCAAAGGCCTAGCGCGCATGATTCTCTCAGACATTTCTATTCGGCGCCCGGTATTGGCGACGGTGCTGAATTTGGTAATTCTACTGATTGGCCTAATTTGCTATCAGCGCTTAGCGGTGCGGCAATTACCTAATGTTGATGTATCGGTGGTCACCGTCGCCACCAGTTACCCTGGCGCCAATGCGCAGGTGATTGAATCGCAGATTACCAAGCCGATTGAAGATACGCTGTCGGGTATTGAAGGTATTGATTATATTCAGTCGGTGTCGCGCGCCGAATCTTCGCAAGTTACCGTTCGCTTCCGCTTGGATCGTGATGCCGATGCTGCAGCCTCCGATGTGCGTGATCGAGTAGCGCAGGCGCGCGGCGCGCTGCCGGAAGAAGCTAACGACTCGATTGTACAAAAGCAAGAAGCCGATGCCCAGCCCATCATTTATTTAGCGTTTTCATCTGACAGGCACTCCCTGCTTGAAATTGCCGATTACGCCAATCGTATTGTCAAAGATCGCGTGCAAACCATTCCTGGCGTAGCGCAGGCGCAGGTGTATGGCAATCGCTATGCGATGCGGGTTTGGTTAAATGCTGAGCGTTTAGCGGGCGCAGGCTTAAGCCCTGCAGATGTTGAGCAAGCATTGCGCGCACAGAATGTTGAAATTCCGGCGGGCCGTGTGGAAGGCTTGCAACGTGAATTCACCGTATTATCGGAAACCGATTTAAAAACCCCGGAGCAATTCGCACAAATTATTGTGAAAAATTCGGATGGTTATTTAGTTCGCTTGGGTGATGTGGCGCGTGTTGAGCTTGGTTCTGACTCGGCACGTTTTCGTGCACGTTTCAATGGCAAAAATGCTATTCCACTCGGTATTGTTAAGCAAGCGGTGGCCAATCCTTTAGAAATTTCCGCGGCTATCAAGAAAATGCTGCCAGAAATTACCCGCGCGTTGCCAGCCGGTATGAAAGTGGAAGTTGCTTACGATTCAACTATTTTTATCGAGAAATCGATCAGTGAAGTGTACATCACCGTATTGGAAGCGATGTTGCTGGTGGTGTTGGTTATCTTCTTGTTTCTGCGCAATTGGCGTGC
>JAYTOD010000130.1:0-10115 GCA_043747995.1 Arenimonas sp. | reverse complement strand
AACTATCTAGGCCTAGCTGATAACCCAGAAATCATCCGTGCCGCCAAGCAGGCATTGGATACACATGGCTTCGGCATGGCCTCGGTGCGCTTCATTTGTGGTACACAAGATTTACACAAAACATTAGAAGCCAAAATCGCCAATTTCTTTGGTACTGAAGATAGCATTTTGTATGCCGCATGCTTTGATGCCAATGGCGGTTTGTTCGAGCCTTTGCTGGGTGAAAATGATGCAATTATTTCTGACGCCTTAAATCACGCTTCTATTATTGACGGTGTGCGCTTGTGCAAAGCAAAACGTTACCGATACAGCAATTGCAATATGGCAGAACTGGAAGAGCAACTGATGGCGGCAGACGCGGCCGGTTGCAAAATTAAAATGATAACCACCGATGGCGTATTTTCCATGGATGGCACCATTGCACCACTCGACGCTATTACCGCCTTAGCTGATAAATTTGATGCATTGGTACATATTGATGAGTGCCATGCAACTGGCTTTTTAGGTGCAACAGGCCGTGGTTCAGCGGAAGTGTCGGGCGTGATGGATAAGATTAACATCTTCACTGGCACTCTTGGAAAATCATTAGGAGGGGCGGTTGGCGGCTTTACTACCGGCCCGAAAGCGGTCATCGAACTTCTGCGACAACGCTCGCGTCCGTATCTATTTTCTAACTCCCTGCCACCATCCATTGTGGCTGCTGGCATCAAAGTATTTGAGATGCTCGATAATGCTGGAAGCTTGCGTGAAAAGTTACTGGACAATACTCACTATTTCCGCGAGCAAATGACCCAAGCTGGATTTGATCTAAAGCCTGGCGTGCATCCGATCGTACCAGTTATGTTGTATGAAGCGCCCTTAGCGCAAGAATTTGCCAGGCGTTTGTTGGATGAAGGCATCTACGCGGTTGGATTTTTCTTTCCAGTGGTTGCCCATGGCCAAGCTCGCATCCGCACCCAGATGAGCGCAGCGCATAGCCGTGAACATTTAGACCAAGCCATTGCGGCGTTTACTAAAGTCGGTAAAGAGCTAGGGCTTATTCAATAACTCTAGCTCTTGCTCAGCCAGTACACGCCACTGGCCTTTTGGCAGTTCGCCTAATTTTAGCGCGCCAATTTGTACGCGAATTAAACGCAATACTGCCAAATCCAGCGCTTGCAATAAACGACGGATTTGGCGATTACGGCCTTCATCTAGGGTAATTTCAAGCCACGCATTCTTTTCGCCCTGCCTGAGCATAATCACGCGCTTAACGCGAAGTTGGCCGATATCGGTATGCACACCTTCAAGCATGGCGGCTAGCTGAGTTTGGCTTGGAATAGCATTGATTTGCACATGATAGGTTTTATCTGGACCAGCTTCCGGGTCGGTGATGGTAGCCGCCCACACCGGATCATTACTCATTAACAACAAACCTTCACTGGCTTTATCCAAGCGCCCAACTGGAGCTAACCATGGTAATTCTAAAGGTAAGCAGGAATACACCGTGGCTCGTTGTTGCTCATCGTTACGCGTAGTCACAATGCCTCTAGGCTTATTTAACATCAGCACAATACGCTCTTGCGCCACGACATTCTGGCTTTTAACAGACACCTTATCCATTTCAATGCGCACCGGATACTCAATATCCGTAATGATTTTACCATTGACCTGCACCAATCCTGCGGCAATCCACTGCCCAGCTTGCGTTCGTGAAGCCAAGCCCATTTTTGACAGCACGCGGGCTAAACCAAATCGTTTTATAGTGCTATGTTCTAAGTTCATGTGTGTAGAATAAATCAAACTCAAGGAGACTGTCATGTCTGATCACTTTGCTGAAGTACAATGGCGCTTCGCTGCGCATCAAGAAGATGCCACAAGCTACACCCGCGACCATACGGTAACATTAGAAAACGGACAGGTTATTGCTAATTCAGCAGCACCGGCCTTTCTTGGCAATGCCAGCATGGCAAATCCAGAAACCTTGTTATTGGCCGCACTTGCCTCTTGCCATATGCTGACTTTCTTGGCTATTGCCAATAAACGAGGCTTCCAAATCAGTCACTACCAAGACAAAGCAGAAGGCACACTAGGTAAAAATGCTGAAGGCCGAATGGCCATCACGCACTGCACATTGAGGCCAAAGATTGAATTCATCGGTACAAGGCAGCCAACATCAGAAGAGCTGCAAAAATTACATGAAAGTTCACATCACAATTGCTTTATAGCCAATAGCTTAAGTGTCAAGGTTGATATAGCGAGTTAGCCTTCACGGAAAAATCACCGCTATATAGCGATAATTAATATATGAATTTGATGACTAATCAAACAGTTAAATCCGTCGTTGCTTGGTTTGACAGTGAAGCAGTAAATCCCGAGGCAAAGCATGGAATTGCATGGCTAAGAATTGTGCCATTTATTGGCCTGCATATCGCCTGTGCCGCGGTATTATGGGTGGGTTTTTCGTGGAGTGCATTGATTGCTTTGATAGTGACATACAGCGTGCGTATGTTTGCGATTACCGGTTTTTATCATCGTTATTTTTCTCACAAAACCTTTAAAACGCATCAATGGATGGAAACAGTGTTTGCTTTTATCGGCGCCTCAAGTGCCCAGCGTGGGCCGCTTTGGTGGGCATCGCATCATCGCAAACATCACCGGCATTCGGATACTGAATTAGACTTGCACAGCCCGATTCATGGCTTTATGCAAAGCCACATGGCTTGGTTTCTTAATCACAAAGCATTCGCCACTGATTACACAAGCATTCAGGATTTCGCGAAACGCGCATCCTTAAAGTGGCTAAACCGTTTTGATCTTATTGCGCCTATTGCATTGGCTGTGTTTTTATTTGCCGCTGGCAGTGTTTTGAATTATTATTTCCCCGATTTAAAAACCAGCGGTGCCCAGTTGCTAGTCTGGGGCTTTGTGGTTTCCACTGTTTTGCTATTCCACGTCACGGTTAGCATAAACTCGGTTGCTCATGTCTGGGGCACACAACGCTACAACACAGCAGATAACAGCAGGAATAATGCCTTATTGGCATTGTTGACCTTCGGTGAAGGCTGGCACAACAACCACCACCATTATCCAAACGCCGCGAGACAAGGGTTTTTCTGGTGGGAAATTGACATGACCTATTGGGTTTTGAAAACGATGAGCTATGTGGGCCTAACCTGGGACTTGAAGCCGGTTCCAGCACATATTAAGCGCGCCACATAATGAAGATTGCCATCATTGGCAGTGGTATTTCAGGCATCAGCGCTGCATGGGCGCTATCAGGAAAGCATGAGGTTTTTTTGTTCGAGCGTGATTCACGGCTCGGCGGCCACACGCATACGCATCATCTGCAAATGGGCGACAAATCGTATCACATCGATTCTGGATTTATTGTTCATAACACTGATAACTACCCGCTGTTCAGCCGTTTTTTAAATGAACTTCAGGTCAGTACAAAATCCACAGAAATGAGCTTCGCTGTGCATAATCAAAGCACTGGCCTCTACTATAATGCACATTCACTCAAGACATTATTCTGCCAAAAGCGTAATTTAATGTCGCCGAAGTTCTACGCTATGGTTGCTGACATCCAGCGTTTTTATAAACATTGCCCTGCATTACTCGATTGTGCTGGAGAAGGGCCAACTCTGGGTGAGTATCTATCGCAAAATAATTATGGTGATTACTTCATCACAAATCATTTAATTCCTATGGCGAGCGCATTATGGTCTTCGCCTAGCCAAGCCATTCTCGAATTTCCGGCAAAATATCTTGTAGCATTTATGCATAATCACCATATGCTGCAAATCAGCAACCGGCCAGCGTGGCGTGTACTTGAAAATGGTTCAAGTAGCTATATTGATAAAGTAACTCAGCGCTGGAAAGTAGATACGCGATTAAACACAACAATTCAGCACGTCAAACGATATGCCGACAAGGTTTGTATTCAAACATTGACCGGTGAAGAAACTTTTGACCATGTTATATTCGCCTGCCATAGCGATCAAGCGCTTGCTCTACTTGACTCACCGAGTGAGGCCGAAGCATCGATACTCGGCGCTATTGGTTACCAAGACAACGAAACCATTCTGCATCATGACACGTCGGTATTGCCGCCGAATCGCAAAGCTTGGGCGGCTTGGAATGTCAATATCTCAAGCAAAGACACTGCACAATGCACGGTAAGCTACTGCATGAATATTCTACAAGGCATCGAAAGCCCGGAACCGTTTGTGGTAAGCCTCAACCAGCGCGAACAGATTGATGACAAGAAAATACTTGCGGTGATGCAATACCAACACCCAATTTATACGCATGAGATGGTCAGCGCGCAAAAACGCCGAGATGAAATTAATGGCCAAAATCGTAGCTGGTTCTGTGGCGCTTACTGGGGCTTTGGATTTCATGAAGATGGTTTTAGAACGGGCCTAGATGTAGCCAAAGTGCTCCTTAAACAATGAATGTCGCCTCTCAAGTAGCACGCGATTGTTTGTATATAGGAAACATCCAACACCGCCGTTTCTTGCCGAAACCGCATGCATTTAGTTACAGAATTTTTCAGTTTTATTTAAACATTGCTGACGTAGAAAAAACCCTTAAGCCATTCTGGTTTTGTTCGGTGAATCGGTTCAATTGCCTGCAGTTTAAACGCAGTGATTATTTCGGCGATATGGCTGTTGATTTAGATAAGGCAGTGCGCACACATGTTGCGCAATTACAGAATGCACCTGTTGTTGGCCCAATTTATTTATTAACGCATTTGCGCTTTTTTGGTCATGTAATAAACCCGGTCAGTTTTTATTACGGCTTTGCAGAAGATAAAAAAACATTGCTGTGGATTCTAGCTGAAATAACCAATACACCATGGGGCGAGCGTTTCAGCTATTTTCTACCCATTAAGCTTGCTACGCAGCAGGGTACTTGGTATTCCTGGGATTTCGCTAAAGCATTCCATGTATCGCCCTTTCTGCCTATGAACCTAGACTATCAATGGCGATTTTCTATCCCAGGCAATCGCTTGGGCACATTCATGCAAGTTTTCCAGCAACAAACAAAACAATTTGACGCAACCTTGATGCTCGAACAACGACAATTAAATGCCTCTAACCTTATAAAACTGTTATTGGTAATACCCGCAGTAACTGTCAAGATTGCATTTGGAATTTACTGGAATGCCTTGCAGCTATGGTTAAAGCGTGTCCCCTTTTACAAGCATCCCCAAGGCGGCTTATGAACAGCGTTAGCTCATCAACCCATCAAGACCTATCAAAGCAGAGCATAGTGCATAAATTTCTGAAATCGCAGTTGCTGAAAAAAATGAATTTACTGCGACATGGCACACTTACTTTGCATGAGAATGCTGAATCTCGCGTGTTAGGCATTGATAAAAATTCACACCAATTTGGTGAACTGCATGTTGTAAACGATGCGTTCTACACTAAAACCGCACTAGGTGGTTCAGTAGGCGCTGCTGAATCCTACATGGATGGTGATTGGCACTCTGAGCAATTGGTTGATGTAATGCGATTGTTGATACGCAACAGAGAGCTGCTCGATACGATGGAGTCAGGCACTGCCCGTTTCACCAATTGGATAATGCAAGCAGCGCACCAATTTCGAAAAAACACCAAAAGTGGTAGTAGAAAAAATATTGCCGCGCATTACGATCTAGGTAACGAATTATTCCAGTTATTTTTAGACTCGAAACTCATGTATTCTTCAGCCGTTTTCGATAGGCCGGAGTTAGATTTAGAACAAGCGTCTGAACGAAAATTGCAATTGATCTGTGAAAAACTGCAGCTCTGCGCTAGCGATCATTTGCTGGAGATTGGCACAGGCTGGGGCGGTATGGCTATTTATGCTGCTAAACACTATGCCTGTAAAGTTACTACTACTACTATTTCAAAGCAACAGTACGACTACGCCAAAGCACGCGTTGCAGCCGAAGGCTTGCAGGATCGCATCAGCTTGCTGTTCGAAGACTACCGTGACTTAAGTGGACAATTCGATAAGCTGGTATCGATTGAGATGATTGAAGCGATTGGCCACCAATTCCAAGACACCTATTTTGAAAAGTGCGCTACTTTGCTCAAGCCAGGTGGCAAAGCTTTAATACAAGCAATCACCATCGAAGACCATCGCTATGAGCAAGCATTGCATAGCGTAGATTTTATCAAGCGTTATATTTTTCCGGGTAGCTTTATCCCTTGCATCAGCGCTATGGTTAGCTCGGCAGCTAACGCTGGGCATTTGCGCTTAATCGATTTGCAGGATATAGGCAGCAGCTATGCCAAAACCATTCATCATTGGCGCAATCGCTTCAATCAGCAACGCAATAATATTCTAGCGCTTGGTTATGATCTGCGTTTCATTCGCATGTGGGATTACTATTTTGCGTATTGCGAAGCGGGCTTTATTGAACAATCGATTAGCGATGTACATTTATTATTAAGCAAAGAAAGTGCTCACTAATAATGAAAATATTCAGTACTAAACATCTACCTATACTATTCAATATCATTGGATTTCAACTTGTTTGGTTCTTGTGTGTGTATGGAGCATCTCGACAAACTATTGTTCCAGGCTTAATTGCTGCACTTGTATTTGCACTGGTCGTATGCTATTTAAGTACAGATAGAACACGTGATGTAACCACATTATTACTCGCCTTACCTATGGGATTTATAATGGATAGTGTCTTGGCTAAATCCGGCCTAATCACATTTACACATGCCATACCCAGCGAAAATTGGGCCCCCATTTGGATAATGTGCCTTTGGCTTGGATTTTCATTTACGCTAAATCACTCTCTAAAATCTCTTTACGCAAAACCTATAGCTATATTTTTATTTGGCTTTCTGGGCGCACCACTAGCATATTCAATCGCCGCCTATAAATTTGGCGCAATGGCATTTACTGGTAATCTCTTGCCAGCACTACTGGCCATTGCCTGCGTATGGGGCTTTGGCTTAGTGGCTTTGCAATACTTGAATGCACGGCTATCACCTAACAAGGAAATAATCTTATGAGCATTAGTTCAACACTGTTGGTTATTTTTGTAGGCTGCTCAATTGTCATGATAATGAGCTGGCTGTATGCCATAAAAATTAAAAATATTGGCGTTGTTGATGTGGCATGGGCTGGCCTGATGGCAATGGCAGGAATTTTTTGTGCAATCATAGGAAATGGCTCGAACACTGCTAGGCTCGCAACCGGTTTGTTTGCCGGGTTATGGGGTGCCAGACTATTTTTATCATTGTTTAAACGCGTGTTCAGCGAGCCGGAAGATGGCCGTTATCAAGCCTTACGACAGACTTGGAATGGCAGCCCAAGCAAGCTATTTGTTTTTTTTCAAGGGCAAGCAGTTATTGTCACTTTATTTAGCATTCCATTTATCGCCGCTAGTAGTAATGCCACTCTTGATACAGGCATTTGGCTAGCTCTCGCGATTATTGTTTTCATTCTGAGCGTTAGTTGCGAAACCATCGCCGATCGACAACTCGCTGCGTTTCGCGGCAACCCAGCCAATCGCGGTATAACATGCAGACAAGGGCTTTGGGCTTGGTCGCGGCATCCTAATTATTTTTTTGAATGGCTACATTGGTTTTCCTATGTGCTGCTTGCTGTTGGTGGCGGCTATTTTATGTATAGCCTAATTGGCCCTATCGTTATGTTGCTGTTCTTGTATCGCGTTAGTGGCATTCCATGGACAGAGGCACAAGCCATGCGCTCGCGTGGTGAAGATTATCTGAATTACCAGAAACAAGTAAGTGCATTTTTTCCATTTCCACCTAAAAAAACACATGGTGACTTATGAGTGTGTTGAAGCTTGCCGAAAATGGCTCTATCCCTGATTTTTTGCTACGCAAAGGAATTCGAAAATTATGCCGGCAACGCTTAGTAGATGAAGGTGCGCAAGATGTTGGGCATGCTGACCAACGCTTCAATGATTTAATCAAACAACTGAAAGAAAGCCCGGTTGCCATTGAAACACAAGCGGCGAATGAGCAGCATTATGAACTACCAACCGAGTTTTTCAAGCTGTGCCTTGGTCATCGCTTGAAATATTCATCGGCATATTATCCGAATGGAAATGAAAGCCTCGATGAAGCTGAAGTGCATATGCTTAAGCTATATAGTGAAAGGGCAAACCTACAGGATGGCCAACATATTCTTGAGTTAGGTTGTGGCTGGGGCTCGCTTACACTATGGATGGCTGAGCAGTATCCGAATTCCCGAATAACCGCCGTATCCAATTCAGCCACACAGCGCGCGCACATAAACGAACAATGTCAGTTACGCGGCTTTGGTAATGTTACGGTGCTAACACAAGATGTTAATGTGTTGGATTTCCTAGAAAACCAGTTCGACCGCTGCGTATCGGTAGAAATGTTTGAGCACATGCGCAACTATCAAAGGCTACTCAACGCCATTAGCCGCTGGCTGAAGCCTGATGGTAAGTTATTTGTGCATATATTCGTACACAGATACTTGATGTACCCATTTGAAACCGATGGCGAAGATAACTGGATGGGCAAGTACTTCTTTACGGGTGGTTTAATGCCCTCTGCCGATACGTTGCTGCATTTCAGTGAGCAGCTTTCCATTGAGCAACGCTGGTTAGTGCCTGGTCGGCATTATGCACAGACCGCAAATCATTGGTTGGAAAATCAAGACAAGCGCAGCGAGCAAGTAATGGCTATCTTGCGCAATGCTTATGGTGTTGAACATGCCAAGCTATGGGCACAACGCTGGCGTATGTTTTGGATGGCCTGCGCAGAATTATTTGCCTTCAACAATGGCAATGAATGGATGGTTGCACATTATCTGTTTTCTAATAAAAAGCCCGGCTAAGCCGGGCTTTATTTATAATTATTTTTTATCTACTGGCGGTACAGCCTCAACTGGCTTTGCAGGAACAATACGAATTCCTTGCGCTTTCATCCATGCATCAAAATCTTCAGGTGTCATTTTTTTGCCATTCTGCGTCATATTAAAACGAACTTCTCTTGGCTTGCTAGGCTCCGTTGTTGGTTGCGCTTGAACAGGTTCAGGTTTTTTAGTTAATTGGGTTTTAGCATTTGAACGCTTCGCAGCCTGTTTAGCCTGCGCATTAGTAGCTGCTTTGGAATTAAGCTGAGCACTTTCTTTCGTCTTTGCTTTCGCATCCCCTAATTTCTTAGCGGCAAGCTTTTTCGCTGCGATTGCGGATTCGGTGGCTTTTGTGACAGCAATGGCGTTCATTTCATCCACTTTCAATCGTGCTGCATTCTCTGCAGCTAACGCAGCAGTGATGTCAAGCAACGCCAACATAGCAAGATCTTTGGGAGCATTCGGAATCAGCTTGCCTTGTGAAAAGGCCTGGGTAATTTGAATTGAAGCAAGCGACAAAGATGCATCTTTCAATGGATTTTTATCCAATATCATGAAATCAGCAGGTTGCCCTACTTCCAAACCGATTTTTTGTGTGTCAGTTTTTTGCATAGCATTTTTTAATGATTTATATGTCTCTAGGGAAAATTGTTTCTTGGCCACGCTATTTGCCAAAACACTCTGCAAGGATGCATCCACCAACACAACAGATATATCGGGAAATGCGGCGTCTAAATCAGCATCTGTAAGTGTCGCCAAAGGATTGCTAGTATCAGCTTTGTAACCCATACAAAAAAGACCAAGCCCAAGTTTGGCGCGCTCAACCAATGCAGTTTTAAGCGCTTTAATAACATCTGCCAAAGTAGTGAATGTAGTGTCTTTCCAGCAATTCGGCGCGCTTGTAGCGCCTTGCGATGTCAACGCTTGCTGCACCCCAGAAATAATGGATGGAATTAAAGTTGCACCATGTAGATCGATCTTCTGGGTTGCTTTGCCGACTAATTTATCAGCATCGAGTTTGCTACCAATGAAACTAATCTTACCGTCATCAATGGCTAAAGCTTCCACATATTCTGGCTGTTCACCGGCCATCGTCAAAATTTCACCACCGAAATAAATGGCTTCAGCTGGATTTTCTGGCTCTTTCGTACAAGCTACAAGCATAAGCCCGGCAAATATTAGACCAGATAAACGATATGCTTTCTGGAAGCGGTAAGAGGAAATTGACATAAATTAAACCTTGTAGCGAGAGTAATGTTTGAAAT
>JAYTOD010000129.1:0-4833 GCA_043747995.1 Arenimonas sp. | reverse complement strand
TCGCAATATGAGTCAATCAAGAACTCGCATGACGTAACCAAGGAAGTCTGCCTGAAATCCACCTCAGATCCCTCGGTGTGCAAGCCAGTTTTGGCTTGGAAATAAGTAGATCAATGTTTTATACGCAAATCCGAAAATTGTTTTGCGTATATGTGCGATTTCAATTTAATCAAGCAAACGGATCGTGCAAAACAATGTTCGCATCGCGGTCTGGTCCGGTGGACACAATAGCGACTGGGCAGCCGACCAACTCTTCCAGCGAGCGCAAGTAAGCGCGCGCCGCAGGTGGCAATTTGTCCCACTCGGTGATTCCTGCTGTTGTTTCAGTCCAGCCTGGAAACTCCAAGTAAACCGGTTCGCATTCATCCCAGCCGGCTTCATCAAGTGGCGAGTATTCGGTTTGCTTGCCGTGGTATTTGTATGCAATACACATCTTCAGGCTTGGCATACCGTCGAGAATGTCGAGCTTGGTGATGCACAGGCCAGTAATGCCGTTAATCGCCACTGCGCGTTTCAGCGCAACGATGTCAATCCAGCCGCAACGGCGTGGGCGGCCGGTGGTGGCACCGTATTCAGCGCCTTTGTCACGAATCAGCTGGCCGGTTTCATCGTTTAATTCTGTTGGGAACGGGCCGCCGCCAACGCGTGTGGCATACGCTTTGGCAATACCTAAAACATAATCGATGGCATCTGCACCAACGCCAGTACCAGCCAATGCGCCGCCGATGGTGGTGTTGCTGGAAGTTACATACGGGTAGGTGCCGTGGTCGATGTCGAGTAGTGAGCCTTGCGCACCTTCAAACAACACGCGCTTGCCTTGCTTGCGAAGATCGTGCAGGATGCCTGCTACATCGCTAATCATCGGCTTAATATATTTACCAAATTCAATGGCTTCATCGAGCGTACTTTGAAAATCAATCGGCTCAACAGCAAAGTATTTAGTGAGTACGAAATTGTGATAATCCATAGCCACACGTAATTTTTCGGCTAATTGTTCTGGATAAGCCAAATCGGCAACGCGCACGCCGCGGCGCGCGACTTTGTCTTCGTAGGCCGGGCCAATGCCACGGCCAGTGGTGCCAATGGCTTTGCCGCCAGCGGCTTTCTCACGCGCCTGATCTAGCGCAATGTGATACGGCATGATCAGCGGCGTAGCTGGGCTAATGCGTAAGCGTGAGCGCACTTCCACACCATTACTTTCAAGTTCAGCAATTTCTTTCTTCAGCGCGCCGGGGTGCAAAACCACACCATTGCCGATTAAGCACAGCGCGTCATCGCGCAAGATGCCGGATGGAATTAAATGCAATACGGTTTTTTTACCAGCAATAACCAAGGTATGTCCAGCATTGTGTCCGCCTTGAAAACGCACAACGGCGCCAATTTGCTGAGTCAATAAGTCAACGATTTTACCCTTGCCTTCATCGCCCCATTGCGCACCGAGAACTACTACTGACTGACCCATAATGCCGACTCCTGAAATGTTCTGAACCTAAAACGCAGAAAAAGCCGAACTTGCGTCGGCTTTTTCATATTATACGTGTTTTTGCAGCTTGCTGAAACGATTACTTACCCGTTCCAAAATAGCGCAGGAACTCGGAATTTGGATCTAGCACCATAGTCGTTTTGCCATCCGACATACTGGCTTTATACGCTTCTAGGCTGCGGTAAAATGCGTAGAAATCAGCGTCTTGACCATACGCAGCGGCAGAAATTTGCGCCACTTGGCTATCGCCTTCACCGCGTACAGTTTGACCATCGCGCTGGGCGTTGGCCAAAATTACTTGGCTTTCGCGTTCTGCTTCGGCGCGGATGCGCTCTGCCTCGGCAAAACCTTCGGCTTTTAAGGCATTGGCCACTTGTTGCCGCTCCGAACTCATCCGTTCAAATACCGAGTTCAAAATGGTGCTGTCTTGCGGGAAGTTGATGCGCTTGATGCGCACGTCAATCACTTCTATTCCTAAGGTAGCGGCGCCGGAGTTAATAGATTTCAACAAACGCTTAGTTAATTCATTTCGGCCACTGGATACCACTTGTTGCAAAGTGAGTTGGTTGATGTCGTTACGCAAAGCATTTTTTACAATCGGCGTTAAGCGCTGCGCCGCCGCTTCTTCATTGCCACCACTGGTGGCGCGATAAAAAGCAGTGACATCTTTGATACGCCATTTGACAAAAAAATCCACCTCAACGTCTTTCTTTTCAGCCGTCAAGTAGCGCTCGGGATTATCGTCTAGGGTCAGTAGTCGACGATCAAACTTACGCACTTGCTCAACAAAGGGAACCTTGAAATGCAAGCCTGGTTGGATATTACTACGCACAACCTTACCCAAATTCAGCACAATAGCGGTTTGGCTTTCATTGACTACATACACCGAAGTAAACAGTGTGATCAAAAGGACAAACGCGGCCAACACCACATTTCTAGAATTAGCCATTAGTTATCTCCTTCACGGGTCTGGCGCGTTTCGGCGCGTGCCGAATCACGGCCTGTTGCATTCACAGCAGGTGCAAGCACTTGAGCTGGTGGACGAACGCTAGGATTTTCAGTTGATGGTGCTGCTTGGCCATTTAACGGTAAGTATAAAATATTATTATTACCACCTGAAATGACTTTCTGATTTTTACTCAATACTTCCTGCATAGTCTCTAAGTAAAGACGTTTTCGTGTCACCACAGGTGCTTTCCGGTATTGATCGGCAAGTAAACGGAAGCGAGCCGAATCACCGGTAGCTTTTGCAATGCTGGCTTGTCGATAACCATCCGCTTGGGCTGTTATGCGTGAAGCCGCACCACGTGCTTCGGGAACAATTTTGCTGGCATACGCTTTGGCTTCGTTAACAATAGAATTTTTATTTTCACGGGCACTAATCGCTTCGTCAAATGCTTTTTTCACTTCTTCAGGAAAACGCGCATTCGGCAAGCTAAACTGCGACACGCTCAAACCGGTATTATATAAATTTAAGGACTCTTGCAAATGCGCTTTCGCTGAAACGGCTAGCTGATCGCGCTCAAATAAGACGGTGTCCATGGTGTTGTTGCCGACCACTTCACGCACCGCACTTTCTGCAGCATTACGAACAGTTTCAGAGCCTTGCTGGCCGCCGGCAGCCACTACATCATCTCGGTACCCAAACAGATACAAACGCGGGTCACTAATTACATATTGGGCATTGAATTTAATGTCAACAATATTCTCGTCTTTAGTAAGCACGCTAACAGTTTCTTCTACGGTTTCCACTTTCGTGGCATTAACAACAGTGACCGATTCAATGGGCCAGGGTAGTTTGAGATTAGCGCCGGGCGTCATGATGCGCTCGAATTTACCGAAGCGTAATACAACACCGCGCTGTTGCTCATCAATCAACTTAAGGCAATTGAACACCAACAAAATTGCCAATACAACGAGTGCTTTTTTTACCCCGCCAGAACCATCACTAGAATTAGGTGAGCCTAAGCCTAATTGTTCTTTCAACTTGGATAAGAAATCATCAACGGGATTGTTAGATCCTTTTGCTTTCCAAGGGTCTTTTCCACTGCTACCGGGTTGATTCCACGCCATTAAAATCTCCTAAACGACACAATTGTAAACACTATTTAATTCTTAGGTTGAAATTATTCAGCAACAACCTGCTCAGCGTCTTCAGCTTCATCCGACAATCCACCGACACGCACATTGCGCGATGGCACGACCGTTGAAATAGCATGCTTATAGACCATCTGGCTAACGGTATTACGCAGTAAAACCACAAATTGGTCAAAACTTTCAATGGTGCCCTGCAGCTTAATGCCGTTAACAAGGAAAATCGAGACTGGCACGCGCTCGCGACGTAGCGCATTCAAAAACGGGTCTTGCAGTGATTGGGATTTGGTCACAGTAAAGCTCCTTGTTATTATTTTCGATAAGTCTATTTTAGAGATATAGGGGTATTATTGTTAATTTTCAAGGCGGTCGATGAAATTCCGCAAGTGATAGTCTAGCGCATGTTTTTGGGACTGTGGGTCAAACCAATGTGAAATTAACTGCCCGCGAAACCAAGTCAGCTGGCGTTTAGCTAATTGCCGGGTGGCACTAATCGCCTGCTCGCGAAATGTTTTGAAATCGGTCTCGCCACGTAAATGCGCCCACGCTTGCCGGTACCCTACCGCGCGCATGGCGGGTAAATCTGGGTGCAATAAGGGGTTTTGCAACAAGCCACGCATTTCGTCTAAAAATCCTTGCTCTAGCATTTGATCAAAACGCCGCACGATGCGTTCATGCAATACACCGCGATCTAGAGGGGAAAGCACCAATTCAAGCACCCGAAACGGAAATTCTTGCTGTTCAGAAGCCGCCTGCCAATCGCTTAAGGATTTTCCGCTAACTAGGTACACCTCCAACGCACGTAAAATACGCTGTGGATCGTTCGGATGAATACGCGCCGCACTTCTGGGATCAATAGATTGCAACTGTGCGTGCAAAGCCGCAAATCCTTCTGAATCAGCACGCGCTTGCAATTGCGCGCGAATCAGTAGATCCGATGCGGGCATTACTGATAAACCCTGCATCAGCGCCTTGAAATACAGGCCAGTACCTCCCACCAATAATGGCACCTTGCCCTGCTGCGTTAACTCCTGCATGTCTGGCAAGGCCTCACGCACGAAATCTGCAGCAGAAAATATTTCATGCGGCTCGCGAATATCAATCATCCGATGCGGAGCAAGCCGTAAAGTTTCAGCATCTGGCTTAGCGGCACCAATGTTTAAACCACGATATACCAAGGCCGAATCGACACTAATAATTTCGGTGTTAAGTTGCTGCGCTAGTTCCACTGCATAGGCTGTTTTGCCTGATGCCGT
>JAYTOD010000128.1:0-3469 GCA_043747995.1 Arenimonas sp. | reverse complement strand
GCTCCGATGATCGGATATCGCGGATACGCGCCAACAGTTCGTCGAAATAATCCCAAGCACCCGGACTTTTGAGCCGTTCGTCGTCCATAACGAAACCCTTCACCAAAAACTCTTTAAGGTGCTTGGTTGCCCACTGGCGAAATTGGGTGCCGCGTGGTGAACGTATGCGGTAGCCAATGGCCAGAATCAGCTCGAGATGGTAAAGTTGCGTGCGGTAGTTCTTGCCATCGGCGGCAGTTGTCAAGGAATCCTTGACAACTGAATTCGCGCTCAACTCCCCTTCCTCAAAAATGTTTTTGGCATGCAACGAGACGTTTTGCTTGGTGGTTTGAAACAGCTCAGCAATTTCCATTTGGCTCAACCAAATACTATCGGCCTCAACCCGTAGATTAATGCGAGTACTGCCATCTTCAGATATATAAAGTATCAAGTTGCTCATGCTTTCTTGGCTATTGTAGTTGTTCGGCATAGCTGCGCTGCTTAACGCGGGAAGCGAGCCAGGCGGCGAGGTCGGTGGATGGCCAGGGGGTGTTGAGGCTTAATGGATATAGATTCATCGTTTTACTCGTTTAATAAGACCCAATTCAACAACTGTCAGCATTTCTACTATTATTTTATGATCCTTAGAGTTTCGCGACAGTAAAAATTTAAAAACTTATTCAAAAATCTGGCTATGTACGACAACCCAACTTGCATCCTTGTTCTCAAGATAAATCGATCCGAAAACACCCTCAACTGGATATTCCAATTTAATAATAGCAAGTGAGCCATGTTTTTGCAGATCTATAGTGAGCGGATATAGTTTCGGCCGCTTCTCAAACACGACTGGAATATTAGGTATTGAAAGTATAAACAACTTTGGCAATGTCACACCTGTAAGCACCACTCGAAGCGGATAACGGCTGGGGTCTGAGTCAGCATGATAGTACATTCTCAGCCCTTCATATTGAAGTGCTGCACTCAGAATTCCAGCTAACTCCTCGTTGGTAGGTTTGTCATCATTAGAAGTCGCAGCGAAAGTTTCATTGAACTTAGCTTTATCGAAACAAATATTATTCAGAGCTGTGCTTCGCGTTGCTATAGGGCAAGCTGGCGTGCTCAGCTTCAATTGCACTTTGTCGAACCAAATACTTTTCAGGCTACTAAGATTGGCAAGTGCTGAAACATCAACGATGGGATTCTTCCGAATTGATAGAAAATGCATTTCATACGACTTGCTTAATGGCGATAAATCCGAAATCTGGTTGTCATCAATAGTCAATGAATGGATACGTGGAATGTACGATAGTAATGTAATGTCAGACAACTGCTCTTTCGATAGATTAAGCATATTGTGTTTTGAATTTGAGAACTGGAGAAATAGCGTTTTGCAATCAATGCTTTTAGTTGCAGCTAATACAACAGAAATAGTTTTCTTTTCGCTACTAGGGCGTTTAGCTGACACGCAGTAATCGACAATAGCTTTTTCGGTTGGCAATTGTGTAATTGCTAAAGCCGTTTCTGCCGAAACCATAAAAGGAAATAATGCCGCGCCTAGCAAAAGACTAAAGCTTGATTTTGAAAAATTCACTACTTTAACCCCACTCACATATTCCGCCTGTATTCCCCACCCACATCATACAACGCATGGCTGATTTGCCCAAGGCTGTGGGTTTTCACCGCTTCCAACAGCCCGGCAAAGATATTGCGACGTTCGCGGGCAATGGTTTGCAGAGGTTTCAGGCCATCGGCCGCTAGCGCGTTGCGCAATTGCTGATAACCCGCCACTTGTGTTATTTGCATGCCCTTCTCGGCTTCGGTGCTGCGGATTAACTCTAATTTACCAATGGCGTTGGCATCCACATTTTTCGGCAAGTAGGTGTTCACGCCAACCAGAGGCAGGCTGCCGTCGTGCTTCTTCTGCTCGTATACCATCGACTCATCTTGAATTTTGCCGCGCTGATACATGGTATCCATAGCGCCCAGCACGCCACCACGCTCAGATAGCGCATCGAATTCTTTGTACACTGCCTCTTCCACCAAGTCAGTCAATTCATCAACAATGAAGCTGCCCTGCCAGGGGTTTTCGTTGAAGTTCAGGCCCAGTTCTTTGTTGATAATCATCTGGATGGCGACCGCACGCCGCACCGATTCTTCGGTGGGTGTGGTGATGGCTTCATCGTAGGCGTTGGTGTGCAAGCTGTTACAGTTATCGAACAGTGCGTACAGTGCTTGCAGCGTGGTGCGGATGTCGTTGAATTGAATTTCCTGCGCGTGCAAGGAGCGGCCCGAGGTTTGGATGTGGTATTTCATCATCTGGCTGCGCTCATTGGCGCAGTAGCGTTCGCGCATGGCGCGCGCCCAAATGCGGCGGGCCACCCGGCCAATCACGGTGTATTCCGGGTCCATGCCGTTTGAGAAAAAGAAACTCAGATTCGGTGCGAAATCGTCAATCTTCATGCCGCGCGCCAGATAGTACTCGACGATGGTGAAGCCGTTGCTCAGCGTGAATGCCAGCTGCGAGACTGGATTAGCGCCCGCTTCGGCAATGTGATAGCCGGAAATGGATACCGAGTAGAAATTACGTACACCGTTTTCAACAAAGAACTGCTGAATATCGCCCATCATCCGCAGCGCGAATTCGGTGCTGAAAATACAGGTGTTTTGCGCTTGATCTTCTTTCAAAATATCGGCCTGCACGGTGCCGCGCACTGTGGCCAAGGTTTGTTTGCGAATACGTGCATAGGTTTCCGCATCCAGCAATTGCTCGCCGGTTAAGCCCAGCAAGGCTAAGCCTAGGCCGTCGTTGCCTTGTGGTAGTTCGCCGTCGTAATTCGGTGCTGGCTGATGCGCAAACAGCTCTGCGATTTTTTGTTGAGCGCCCAGCCAACGTGCGTCATCGGCGCGCAAGTATAGTTCCACTTGCTGATCAATGGCAGTATTCATAAACATCGCCAAGATCATTGGCGCCGGGCCATTGATAGTCATTGAAACAGACGTATTCGGGGCGCATAAATCGAAACCGGAATACAGTTTCTTCATATCATCTAAGGTGGCAATCGACACACCGGAATTGCCTACTTTGCCGTAAATATCTGGGCGAATCGCTGGATCTTCGCCATACAAAGTTACCGAGTCAAATGCTGTTGATAGCCGAATAGCTGGCTGGCCTATACTCAAATAATGGAAGCGGCGATTGGTGCGCTCTGGCGTGCCTTCGCCCGCAAACATACGGATTGGATCTTCGCCAGTGCGCCGATACGGATACACACCGCCAGTGAATGGATAGGCACCCGGCAGGTTTTCTTTCGATAAAAACACTAACAGCTCGCCCCAACCGGTGAACTTTGGTGCGGCAATTTTCGGGATTTTTTGGTGCGATAAGGATTCACGGTAATTCTCGACGCGGATGACTTTATCGCGCACTCGGTATTCGTTGAATTCATCGGTGACCGACTTCATGCGTTGCGGCCATTCGCGCAACAGATTA
>JAYTOD010000127.1:0-4327 GCA_043747995.1 Arenimonas sp. | reverse complement strand
TATTCTGCCTATTCCCACTGAAAATAAAGCCAATGTCGATAAAGGCTTTTTAGTGCTTGAAGATTGGGCGTCTGGACTAAGTTTTGATGCTACTGAATTTGAAAAAGAACGTGGCGTGGTGCTTGAAGAAGCACGCTTAGGCAAAGGTGCAAGCGATCGCGTACGAAAAAAACTACTGCCCAAACTTTTTGACGGCTCACGCTATGCCCAGCGCTTGCCGATTGGTTCAGAAGATATTATTAAAAACGCCAGTCTCGATACCATCAAGGCGTTTTACAACGATTGGTATCGCCCCGATTTAATGGCTGTGGTGGTCGTCGGTGATATTACTTCCGCGGAAGCAAAACGTTTGATTGAAAAGCATTTCGGTAAACTTAAAAATCCAAGAAATGCGCGCGAACGCACCCAATACACTGTGCCGGTCAGAACAGAAACTGATGCCATTGTGATTACTGATAAAGAAAACACCAGCTCATCGGTGCAGATTTATGGCGCAAGCTTTGCCAGCAAACCCACGGTTACGCTGGAAGATTTTCGCACGCAACTCAGCAAGGCCATTATTTTCAGCTCGCTGAACCAACGCCTGCAAGAAAAAGCACAGCAACCCAATCCGCCATATATTAATGCTGGCACTGGCTTAGCAGGATTTGTGCATGGCTACCAGATGTATCAAAGCAATATTCTGCTGGGCGCCAACGGCAGCGAGCCCGCGATTGCGGCAGTGATTGCAGAAACACAACGCGCGCAGCAATTTGGTTTTACTCAAACCGAGCTCGATCGCGCCAAGCTGAACTTCATGCAATCCTATGAACAGCAATTCAATGAGCGTGAAAAAACTGAGTCTAGCGTTTTCACGCAAACATATATCAATCATTTCCTGTCGCAGTCGCCAATTATGGGCGCTGAAAATGAATTGGCGTATGTAAAACTGCTTTTGCCAAATATTAACCTTGCACAAATTAACCAATTAGCCGCCGCATTAATTCCTGGAAAAGCCAAAGCATTGGTGGCTATGATTGCGCCAGAAAAAACCGATTACGTGTTGCCCAACACCACACAACTCAGCGCGCAAGTCGATAAAGCCTATTTGCAAACAGTACAGGCATACCGCGAGAAAGCACTTGCAACGCAATTGATAGAAAAAATGCCAGTGCCAGGCAAAATTACTCGGCAAAGCCAGCAGCCAAAAATCGGCTTAAGCACTATAGAATTTGCCAATGGCATTAAAGTGCTTCTTAAACCCAGCGACTTTAAAAACGACCAAGTGCTGTTAAGCGGTTTCCGCGATGGCGGAACCAGTAATTATTCCGTGCAAGACAGCCTAAACGCCACCATTGCGGGATCGTTAAGCGGCATAAGTGGCTTGGGCGTATTCACCCCAACAGATTTGCGCAAAGCCCTGGCAGGCAAAATTGCTAGCGCATCAGTCAGTCTTTCCGAGACCAATGACCTGGCCAGCGGCCAAAGCAATGCGCATGATATTGAAACGATGCTGCAATTACTTTACTTACAATTCACTTCGATTCGTGATGATTCTGCTTTATTTGAAGCTTTTGCAGGGAAAGTTAAACCATTGCTAAACCAAGCGGGCAATGACCCCAACCAAGCATTTAACGATTTCTATCTTAAGCAGTTATTCCAAAATCACCCGCGTGCCGGTTCTTTGCCAAGCAAAGCACAAATTGATGCAATGAATTTCAAGCGCACTTACCAAATAAACCGCGAGCGCTTCGGCAATGCCAATGGCTTTACTTTTGTTCTTGTGGGCTCATTTGATGTTGAAAAAATTAAACCACTACTCGCTATGTATATTGGCAGCTTGCCAGTTGATGCTAGCAAGCCTTCGCATTATGTTGACAACGGCATGCGGGCACTAAAAGGCAATACGCGTGTTGAATTTGCAAAAGGTAGTGAGCCAAAAAGCTTGGCGTATGTTAGCTACAGCGGTGAAATGAAATACGATATCGATGAATCGTTCAAGCTGTACTTTCTTAAAGAAATCCTACAGATTAAACTTACTGAATCCTTGCGCGAAAAAATGTCCGGCGTATATAGCGCAGGCGTTAGCTGGGAATACAACAAAACACCTTACCCAAGCTACTTTCTTAAGCTGAAGATTCCTTCAGCACCAGAGAACAGCGCTGCTTTGGTAGCCGCTGCGAAGTATGAGATTGCGTTATTACGCAAAAATGGCCCAAGCGCAGCCGACTTTGCTAAAGTCAAAGAAAATTACTTAAGCAATTTGGCCATTCAATTGAAAGAAAATAGCTATTGGCTTAGTCAATTGGATGTATTCACACAAGAAGGCAAAGACCTAGCAAGCATTCCAGACTACGACAAAAACCAGCTGAGCCGCTTAACACCGAAAGGTATTCAACTAGCTGCAAAGCGCTATTTCAATCCAGAAAATGTCTTTGAAGCGGTGTTGGTGCCCGAATCTGTCACTAAAATAAACCCTTAACAAAAATCAAACATCTGCTATTTTCTTGGAAAATGTGCAAAATAATGGACAAATCACTCTAAATCGGAGAAACTGCAGTTTCGATTTGGAGTGATGTGTGTCGAATATTTTGGTTTTACATGGCCCTAATTTAAACCTGCTCGGACAACGCGAACCCACTATTTATGGTTCGCAAAGTTTGACGGATATTAATCATGTTTTGAAAAATAGCGCGGAAACTGCCGGTCATACCATTCAATTTCTGCAAAGCAATGCCGAACACGAATTGATAGACGCGGTGCAGCAAGCGCCGCAAAATGGTATCGATGCCATTTTAATCAACCCTGCTGCCTTCACACATACCTCGGTGGCACTGCGCGATGCCTTCGCCGCAGTAAAAATTCCGTTTATTGAAGTGCATCTTTCCAATCCGCATAGCCGTGAACCGTTCCGCCAGCATTCGTATTTATCCGATTTAGCCAAAGCCGTGATTTGCGGCTTTGGTGCCAATTCCTATTATTTTGCGCTTGAGCAGGTGCTGCAGTGGTTTGCCGCGCCGCCAAGTCGCCCCACACCCTAACCTGAGGTATTTATGGACCTGAGAAAAATCAAAGCTCTAATCGAATTACTGGAAAAATCCAGCCTAACCGAATTAGAAATTAAAGAAGGCGAGGAAACCGTTCGTTTAGCGCGGCACACCACTAGCATTGCCGCTCCTGCGGTTGTGCACCATGTTGCACCGGTTGAAGCGCCGCGCGCAGCCCCTGTTGCTAGCGCTCCGGCGGCTGAAGCGGTTGGTAAAACCAGCAAGGAAGCGCCCGATGGCCATGCCGTGCGTTCGCCAATGGTTGGTACCTACTACGCTTCACCGAATCCAGACGCTGCGCCATATGTAAAAGTGGGCCAAAGCATTAAAGCCGGCGATACCATCGGCATCATCGAAGCGATGAAAATGTTCAATCCTATTGAAGCCGATGTATCGGGCACCGTGCGCGCTATCTTAGTTGAATCCGGCCAAGCGCTTGAGTTTGATGAAGTGATGATTATCATTTCCTAACCGAGGCAAATACAAATGTTAAAAAAAGTCGTTATTGCCAACCGCGGTGAAATTGCACTCCGTATTCTGCGCGCTTGCCGCGCTTTGGGTATCAAAACCGTAGCCGTGCATTCCACCGTTGACCGCAACTTAAAACATGTGGCAATGGCCGATGAATCGGTATGTATTGGCCCTGCGCCATCGATTCAAAGCTATTTGAACGTGCCAGCAATTATTGCCGCCGCTGAAATCACTGATGCCGATGCCATTCATCCGGGTTATGGTTTCTTGTCTGAAAACGCAGCATTTTGCGAACGTGCTGAAGCGTCTGGTTTCATCTTCATTGGCCCAACTGCCAATGTGATCACCATGATGGGCGATAAAGTAGAAGCCATCCGCGCTATGAAAGATGCCGGCGTGCCCTGCGTGCCGGGATCTGGCGGACCACTGGGCGACAACGAGGCCTTGAATCATAAAATTGCAGCAGAGATTGGCTATCCGGTAATTATTAAAGCAGCTGGTGGTGGTGGTGGCCGAGGTATGCGTGTGGTGCGCGAGGCCGATAGTTTAATTGCCTCAATTTCTACTACCCAGCAAGAAGCCAAGGCCGCGTTTAACAACGATGTGGTGTACATGGAAAAATTCCTGGAGAACCCACGCCATATTGAAATCCAAGTACTGTCTGATGGCCAGGGCAACGCCATCCATTTAGGCGAACGCGATTGCTCCATGCAACGTCGCCACCAAAAAGTGGTTGAAGAAGCACCGGCGCCGGGCATTACCCCAGCGCAACGTAATGAAATTGGCAAAACTTGCACCGACGCATGTATTCGCATTGGCTATCGCGGTGC
>JAYTOD010000126.1:0-3134 GCA_043747995.1 Arenimonas sp. | reverse complement strand
TTCGAATACCGGCAATAAAGTCGCGGCCACTTGCGTGAGCAACCACGCACCAACCAAATACAATCCGGCCATGCGGATGACGTTGCGGCGTTTGAGTTCGGATATGAAGCCTGTCATCGTTATTAACCTATTGCTACCAGTTGTACATCGGTTTTCGTGAAGTCGCTATCGAGTGTTAGCAGTGCTAAGCCACGCGCTTTGGCTAGCGAATAGGCAAAACAATCACCTAGATTGATGGGGTATTTCAATCGCGCTTGCGCAGCGGCACTGGCCAGCGCGCGATCAACCGACACTACCTCAAGGTTAAATTCTGCTAAAGCACGCTCCAAGGTTTTAGCTACATCTGGGGCTCGGTCTAATACCCTTATTAAGCATTCGGTGTAATTCACTGCACTCATCATCGGGCGTTCAGCGCTTGATAATATTTCCGCGAGCTGTTGTGCTTGCGGTTCAGCAAATAACACCGCCAATAGTGCCGAGGTATCAACGATCATTTGAATTATCCGATTCCCACAAAGCGTCGTCGTTATTAAAACGCGCACGCTGTTTGGGCTTAATTAAGCCCACTAAAGCCGAAAAATCACGGCGCAGATGGCTATCTTGAGCGGCCTTGGCTTGCGCCGCCACCGCCATACGGATAGCTTCCGACTTGCTCGGTATGGCTTTTAGGCGCATCAGCAAACCCAATTGCTGTTCAAATTCGGGCGTGGTGTGTAGGTTTATTTGTGGCATGAAAAATTCCTGTACTGTATATGTACAGAATATAGCATACTTAGCTTATGCTCTTCAATATCAGCACTTTGCAGGCGTATGTGCTCGGATATAAACCCGCTCACCGGATATTGCCCTCATCATCGAATCCGACTTTGTTCAGCAACTTGATGTAACGCGGGTCTTTGCGATGCCCATCAAAATAGGGACTTCGCAACAATATCACCGGATCTGCGCCGGAGGTATGCGCGTCAATTTGCTGGCCTAAATTGATGAACAAATCATCAATATGCGTTGGAAATAAGAGCGCCAATGTTGATCCATTTTCGTCGAGTGATTTACGCTGACTGTCATATTGTGCAGGGTCTCTCGCAACAATAGAAAATGCTTGGTTTAGACGTTTCGCAGTGTCGATTACATTCACGCTGGCTCCGTTTGCTATGAGCACATTAATGAAATTTTTGTAAGCTTTCTCAGCATCATCAATCCTTCCTGCCGCTAAATAGGGTCCGATTAGATTTCGACTGAAATATATAACATTGGGTGCCAGCGCATAGCCAGCTTCGATTTGCGCAATAGCCTCTTCATTACGACCGGCATAAAAGAGCAAATAGCCGTATAGATTCTTAGGCATCGGCGCCAAGGGGTCGAGTTCCACCGCTTTCTTTGCCGATTGCAGGGCTTCATTAAATTTTCCGGTTGAATATAACCAATCGGTATAAACGAAGTAGAACTCCGGATCAGTCGGATTCAAAGCAAGTGCTTGCTTGAAGTGCTGTTCCGCCAACGCCCAGCGCCACTGATTGGAGTAAAGACCACCGAGTGCGATATGCGCACTGAGCAAATCAGGCGAAAGTGCCAGTGCCTGCTTTCCAGCTGCTTCGGCTTCGACCATCAATTGCGGAATAATCTGCTTTTCGTTTTCCGAAAGATAAAACTGCTGGACCGTTAGGCTACTGGCCAAACCGGCCCAGGCCGGCGCGAACTTCGGATCGCGCTTTAAAGCCGCGCGATACAGCTCAATGGATTTTTTTACAGCATCGCCACGCTCACGATAAGCCGCACGCGCTTGCAAATACAAGGCATAGGCTTGCGGGTCGTTGGAACGTTCACTGACCAAAGCAGCATCGCCGCCCATGCCGAGCGGCAATTCCAAAGCCTTGGCAATGGCGCTTGCCAGTTCTGCCTGCAGGTCGAACACGTTTTCGAGCTTGCGATCATAGGTTTCCGACCACAGATGAAATCCGTTGTCGGTGCGGATTAATTGCGCGGTGATGCGTACTTTGCCATCGGCCTTACGCACCGAGCCTTCCAACACATACGCCACGCCTAATAACTTGCCGATTTCGCGAACGTCTTTATTCTGCCCTTTTAGCGAAAACACCGAGGTGCGCGCGGTCACCGCCAGATTTGGCACATTGGCCAGCGCATTCAAAATTTCCTCGGTCATGCCATCGGAGAAATACTCCTGTTCTTTATCTGACGACATATTTACAAACGGCATTACCGCGATGGATTTACCGCCAATGGCTGGCTTTGCGTTTTTACTGGCTTGAACCGCTTCGGTGACTAAAACTGCTTCGCGTTTTGGTGCCAACACAAATTTATCAACCCCGAAAAAGATTAATGCAAATGCAAACAAAGCGATAATCAGGCGTTCCATACGCCGTGCCGTTTGTGGCGCAATCGATTCACTTGGAATAACTTCCGCATCGCGTTTCAAGCCATCTGGTGTAAGTTCAAAAATCCAGGCGAAAATCATCGCGGGAATAAAACCCACTGCCAGAATGCCAACCAAGGTTTTCATCACCCAGCCGGGCGCTTCAAATACCGGCAATAAGGTGGCGGAAACTTGGGTCAATAACCACGCGCCCACCAAATATAAACCCGCCATGCGAATCACGTTGCGGCGTTTGAGCTCGCTCAGAAATCCACTCATTTGGGTATCTCCGACTCAGTGCGCGCGGACCAGTACTTGCCCATTAACATCCCCCGATGTTATTGCTAGGCAGGATAGCGCTGGCAATACTTTATATTACCTTAGTTTTTTGCATTATTTTCAGGCATTTGGCAAGAATTATTCTTGGTATTTGCGTTAACAACAATATAAAAACCAATGTGGTATTAAATTATGGGGTTTGTGTTTTGAATCCCCACTTGCTGCGCTCAAGCATCCATAAAAGTGCGCTGAGTAATAGCCAAAATATGAAATACAGCCAAGGGCTTCCGGGCACAGCAATGCTGGCTGATGTGCTATTTGATATTCGATTGCTGAGCAATTGATTATTAGCTTCTTGCAAGGCATTGGCTTTTAGCCCCGCAGCTTCGGCGCTGGCCCGCACATAAAAGCGCAAGCTATTGCTGTTGCTAGTTAACACATGCCAGCCCGGCTGCCGTGGCCAAAAAGCGGCACAGCCCTTAAT
>JAYTOD010000125.1:0-8232 GCA_043747995.1 Arenimonas sp. | reverse complement strand
TGTCGAATGCTGATCGGGGTGAGCCGGGCAATCAAGTGCGTTTGATGAGCTTGCATTCGGCCAAAGGCTTAGAGTTTCGTTGTGTGTTTATTGTCGGTTGCGAACAAGGCAACTTGCCGCACCAAGCCAGCATTGATGAAGGCGGCTTGAATGAAGAACGTCGCTTGTTTTACGTTGGCATAACCCGTGCCAAAGATTGGCTTTATCTGGCCCATAGCGCACAGATTAAGCGCTGGGGCGAGCAAGTGCATTTGCTGCCGAGTAAATTTCTGGATGAATTACCAGAAGGCGATTTGCACCGCGACGGTGTAGTTCAAGAAAACCATGCCGAAGACCAGTTGGCCCGCGCCTTGGTGCACCGGCAAGCCATTTCGGCCTTATTCGACAGCTAATTGCCCTGATTTGGTATTCTAATCAATCGGCTCTAAGGATTTTCTCCGTGTATTCAAGTGCTTTTAAACTCAGTGTGTTGCTGGTCAGCTTTATCATGCTGAGTGCTTGCCATGCGCCAAGGGATGCAGCCAAAGCCAAGCAAGTTGAGGCTGATGCACGGCAAATAATGTTTAGCCTGCAAAAACCGGACATGGCCGTTTATCGCGAACTAACCTTGCCAGCGGCCGAACGTGCGGCTCTTGAGCGCCAATGGCCGGTGATTCGGCAGAAATTCGCCTTAGAACCTAAAGAGCAGGAAAACTTCAATACGTTGCTACAGCGATTTATTGAGCCCAATGCAGAAAAGCATTTACAGCGCGACCTAAATGCCAAAATCAAACCGATTCGCAGTGAAATTGACAGCAAATGGCCGCTGATGCAGAGCAGTTTAACGCTTTTGCTGAAAGGTTGGATTGAAACCAATCAGCAGCTAAGCCGAGCCGAAAAAGACCACGGAAAAGCCTTAGTAGGCGCTATTATTGAGCAAATGCCGCCGGCTTGGCTGCAAGATCAAACGCTTCGGCAGCGCGCATTTACCCAAATGGTGTTTACTGCACGAAGTACGCACGTGCAAAGCTATCAACAGTACAATCAGTTAAGTTATGCTGATTTTAATGTCAAATTAACGCAGTTCTTTGCAGGTTTGAAGGAGTTAGGTAAAGTTTATGGTTTGGATTGGAATGCAGGTCAGTCCCGTTTAGAGGTAAAAGTGCTTGAACAAACAGGAAATCGTGCAAAAGTACAGATTCGTTACCCCTTGGGGCAAAACTGGGTAGAATTCAGTATGGAACTTATTGAAAAAAATGGACAATGGTACGATGCTTCGGCCTTGATGCTGTATCAAGATAGCTTGAAGCCACGGTAATTCTTTGCCTATGACCGAGTCTACTCAAACGCCATTAGTCTTTCCAAATCAATATGTTAAGCCCCCATTTTGGCTGCGTTTTGTTGGCTGGTTTTTACAGCCGTGGATTGAAATCTCGCGCGAACCTACCGTGCCGCCGTTTAAGGTTGATCGTCCGGTTTGCTATGTTTTAGAAAATTATGGCATGACCAATTTATTGATTTTAGAGCGCGCCTGTCGCGAAGCAGGATTGCCATCACCCTTAACGCCTTTGCCTGGCAACCCACTTGGCCGAAAAAGATCATTTTTTGCACTTTCGCGCAGAGGCGGTTCAGCGCGATTTAGTACAGCCAAAAATAAACGTCATTCCGATGCTTTATCGCGTCTTATCATGGCGCATCGTTTATACCCAGAACAAGACGTGCAACTGGTGCCGGTGTCCATTTTTGTTGGGCGTGCACCGAACCGACAATCAGGTTGGTTTTCGGTATTATTTTCAGAGAACTGGGCCATCGTTGGTCGCTTCCGTCGTTTTGTCTCAATTTTGCTCAATGGCCGTGATACCCACGTTAGCTACTCACCTAGCTACCGTGTGCGCGATATGTTGGCTGAAGTCTTGCCGCATGATCGTTTGGTGCGTAAAGCGCAGCGCTTATTGAGAGCGTATTTACGCAAAGTACGTGCGGCGGTTATTGGCCCGGATTTATCAACCCGGCGTTTATTGGTCGATCGAGTACTAGATGCCGAACCGGTGCGTAAAGCGATAACCGAACAAGCGCGACGAGACAAAACGACATATATAAAAACATGGGAAAAAGCCCATCAATGCGCCTGGGAAATTGCTGCAGACTATTCACATCCGGTGGTTCGTTCCTTATCTTTTGCCCTTTCAGGGGTCTGGAACAGAATCTATGAAGGCGTCAACATCAACCATATGGATGCACTTAAGGCCATCGTTCCGGGCCACGAAGTCGTGTATGTGCCTTGTCATCGTAGCCATATGGATTATTTATTGTTGAGTTATTTGTTACATACCAAAGGCATGGTGGCGCCGCATATTGCGGCGGGCATTAATCTCAATATGCCTATAATCGGCCCCATTTTGCGCAAAGGCGGTGCATTTTTCTTGCGCCGAAGTTTCAAAGCGAACGCAATGTATTCAGCGGTATTTTCGGAATACGTGGCGCAATTGGTGGGCGGTGGCTATTCCTTAGAGTATTTCATTGAAGGCGGCCGTTCGCGCACCGGCCGTTTGCTGTCGCCAAAAGGCGGCATGATTGCCATGACCATAAAAGCTTTTATGCGCGCGCCGCGCCAGCCTGTGGTATTTCAGCCGGTATACATTGGCTATGAGCGTTTAATTGAAGGCAAAAGCTACCTCGATGAACTCAGCGGCCAGCAAAAGGAAAAAGAAACGATTTGGGCATTAATCAAAGCGGCTTTTGAGGTTCTGCGCGAGAACTACGGCAAAGTAACGGTCAATTTTGGCGAGCCGATTTATTTAGATGACAGCTTAACTAAGCACGCACCCAATTGGCGCGATGATCGCGATAACACCGAAGGAAAGTTGCCATGGTTGGCGGATGTGGTGGAAGAGCTTGCCGTGCAGATCAATGTAAATATTAACCGAGCAACCGATGTTAACCCTATCAACTTGCTAGCGTTGGCCTTATTGTCTACACCCAAACATGCTATGGATGAAGCCGATCTTATTGAACAAATCGAATTATCAAAGCGAATTTTGCGCGACGAACCTTACGGACCACGCATTACAGTGACGACATTCAATGCCAAAAGTATTATTTCGTATGGTGAAGAAATGGGTGTGATTTGCCGCACCAAACACCCTTTAGGCGATGTGCTTAGCATGCAAGGTGAAACCGCCGTGCTGCAAAGCTATTTTAAAAACAATGTGCTGCACTTATTTAGTGCTGCCGCATGGATTGCCTTATGTTTTCAAAATAATCGCCGACTATCTCGACATGGTTTGGTGCATCTGGGCTTAAATGTGTATCCGTTTATGCGCAGTGAATTGTATTTACCTTGGACAGATACAGAATTTGCTGAGCGCTTGAATAAAAGTATCGATTTATTTGTGCGTGAAGGGTATTTGTTTGTATCTAAAGATGACAGCGAATACTTATACCGCGCGCCAGGCCAGACCGATGAAGTATTCCATTTGCGTGCTGTGGCACATAGTATGCAGCAGGCCTTCGAGCGCTATTTCATTGCTATTACAACTTTAGTAAAAAATGGTACGGGCGTGCTCAGTGCTTCCGAGTTAGAAAGTCTTTGCCATTTAACGGCGCAACGATTGTCTTTGTTATATGCGCCAGCCGCGCCGGAGTTTTTTGATAAGAGTCTATTCCGTGGTTTTATTCTAAATCTGCGGGAACAAAAACTGATTTGGCTTAGCGAAAAAGGCAAGCTTGAATTCGACCAGCATTTAAATGCATGGGAGCAAGATGCACGCTTAGTACTTAATCGTGAGCTACGCCATACCATTCATAAGATATCACCCGAGCCAGCACTGCCAAGCTCTGAACTTTCAGCCTCAGGCGTTTAAATCGGGAATTAGCAGGGTTTCGAGTTGTGCAATTTGGTCTTTTATTTTTAATTTGCGCTTTTTCAGGCGTTTACTGCTCAGTTCATCGCTCGGTTTGTTTTGATCGAGCATAGCAATGGCTACATCTAAATCGCGATGTTCGCTTTTCAACTCAAAGAGTTGCGAAGATATTCGGCGTTGAGTGACAGGATCAAGCATGATCAGCAGTCCGCGTTGAGGGCAACAAGAGGTAGAATAAACCAAGCCGTATCTGTTTTGGAAGTTTATGTTTTTTCGCAATCTATTTTTCTATACTTTACCCGAATTACACACTGTCAGCTTAAAAGATCTTGAAACCGCATTGCAGGCGCATGCCTTGCAGCCAGTGGGTGCTTTGGCTATGCAATCGCGCGGGTTTTTGCCGCCACTGGGCGAACAAAATGCTTATTTGGAGCATCTTGAACACAGCTATTGGCTGTGTTTGGGCGGCGAAGATCGGCTCTTGCCGGCAACTGTGGTGCACCGCGAATGGCAGGAAAAAATTGCCAAGCAGGAAGAAGCCAAAGGCCACGCCATTGGCAAACGTGTGCGCACCCAATTGAAACAAGAAACCATTGATGAATTGATGCCGCGCGCCTTTGTGAATTATTCACGCTTAAACGCCATTATTAATATCAAGCATGGCTTTATTGCTATTGATACCAGTTCCGCTAAAGCCGCCGAGGCGTTGGTTAGTAAGCTTCGTGAAGCGTTGGGTAGTTTTCCGGCCTTACCTTTGCAGGCCGAACAAGCGCCGCGCTCAATCTTGACGCAATTTTTGCTTGGTAAGGATTTGCCTGAGCAATGGATGCTGGGCGAGGAATGTGAATTGCAAGATCCTGCCGAGAAAGGCGCCATTGTAAAATGCCTGCGCCATGATTTAGCCAGTGATGAAGTGTTAGCGCATTTGAATGCCGGCAAGCAGGTTAGTCGTTTAGGTGTGTTGTTTGATGCCAACATCAGTTTTGTTTTGGGCGAAGATTTAATCGTGCGTAAATTTAAATTGCTGGCAGGTGCTGTGGATGGCATTGAAAATAACGCCAGCGAATCCATGCAAGAAGAATTAATGGCACGCTTTGCGTTGTTTAGTGCGGAACTGCATGCCTTTTATGGCAGCTTAGCTAAGGCTCTGCATTTGCAACAAAATTTGCCAAAGGCTCAAGCCGCCTAATGTTTGAGAGGTGGCCGAGCATTAACGAGCCACGCGAAGGCCAATGGTTGGAATCGGGTACTGAAAAAATCTGGCTAACCTGGAAGCGCCATGCCTCGGCCAAGCGCATGAAGTTGTTGGTTAGCGCCGATGGCCCGCGTTTGAGTTTGCCGCTGCGCGCAGCGGAAAAAACCGCGCTGAAATTTGTTGCCGAACAGCAAGAGTGGATTTGGGCGCAATGGCAGAAACATCAGCCCTATGAACTCACGCCATTTAGCATTGGCGATACAACACCGTTGGCATTTTTGGGTGAAGACTTGCCAATTGAATGGGTTGCCGATCGCGCGTTGCAAATTTTTCATTTTCCAGACCGTTGGCGAATTCATACCACGCCACGCACAAGCGATAAACAACTGCGCTCGGCACTAAAAAAACACTATGTGCAGTTGGGCGAAACGTGGTTTCGTACACGTATGCATGCGTATTTGCCGAGTTTTCCTGCTGCTCCAAGCGCCATGTCAATTAAACCGTTGCGTTCAATTTGGGGCTCGCTTAGTGCCAGCAACGCGATGAATTTAGATCTTGCCTTATTGTTTGGACCGCCTATCGTGGCGGAATATGTCTTAGTGCACGAGCTATGTCATTTACTGCAACGTAATCACTCGCCTAAATTTTGGCGTGAAGTGGAGCAGCGCTGGCCGCAATGGCGTGAGCAACGCGATTACTTAAAGACCAATGGGCAAAGCCTTAAACTTGAGGCAAAGCGGATTTTTGGTTAACGCGCTCCTGCACCGATAATCCAAATAACGGTCGCAGCCAACGCAACCTGCAAATGATTAAATAAGCCAACCAACACAATATGAACGTGCTGGCAATCAATAATGGCGCTTCAATCAATGGCGGTAATGTTAGCGGCTGTAAATTATGTGCCAAAATCACAATCACGCTTTGGTGAAGTATATAGAGTGGGAAAATCGCTGGCGTAAGTTTTTTAAGAAGCGCACTTTCACTGCGCCAATGTTTATAAGCGAACCCCATTATCGCCGCCGGCACCATCCATTGCTGCATGGCCCAAATACAACGTTGGAAAATTCGTAAGTCATCGGGCGCAGGGTGGGTATCCGAGTAAATGCTGAAGTAGGCAAATAAAAATGCCGCCGATATACATGCGATGCTGCCGCTTAGCCAACGCCAACGTGATAAAGCAGCCCAAAATGACTGTTGTGAAGCCACGGTAAAACCAAATATAAATATCGCCAAATACTGAGCGTGGTTGTACCAATCATCAACTAGCCCATGTGTTGACTCGAAGCGCTCTAAAAGTAGTAAGCGCGCAATAATGAGGTAAATGACCGGCCAAAGTAAAACGCCAATGCCCTGAAAACGGATTGTTTTTAGGCGTGCGGGCAACCAGCGGCTAAGAGGTAAAAATAAGCTGTACACCAATAAATAGGCAACAAACCATAAATGATTCCATGTGGGCACATCTAAACAGCCCTCAGAATCACAAAATGTGTCGTTACTTATAAGATATTGCCACCAAAATGTAAGATAACCCGCGCGGTATCCTAAATCCTCCACTACCTCATAATACGATTGCGGTGGCACAATCACCAACATGCCAAATACCAATGGAATGAGCAACCGTATTGAACGCTTGCCTAAAAAGCCATCAAGGGATTTTGCTTTCAAATAGGCGGTTGCAACGCCTGAGATAAAAAATAGCAATAATAAGCGCCATGGCGCAGTGAGCATCATAAACGGCTCTAGCGCACTACTGGCCATCGGGCTTTTAACATGCCAGTCCCATGTTACGTAATACATGCCTACGTGATAGGGCACCAATAAGCCAAAAGCTAAAATCCGTACCCAGTCGAGGTCGTTTCGGCGTTGATTCGGAAAGTCCTGCATGCATTGTTCTCAAGTAGAAATTACGTGAACTTCAGTTTGGCGGTGGATGGTTTCGGAAACACTACATAAAGGATATTCGGCAGGTTTAGGTGCTAGGCGGTGGAATACTGGGACGGATGGGGTGTCGAATCTAGGGTAGAAAGGTACAATGCGCACATGGCAGCAAACAAAATGTCTTTTTACGGGCGCTATTTACCCTATAAGTCCAGCATTGAAGTGACCTATTGGGTAGTGAAGTGTGTGATGTCTGCGATGTTGAATAGCATTGTTGTAATCATGGAATACCAGCGCGAAGGTGATGCTATTGCTACATGGCGGCCGATGACCTGGGAATGGTCTAGTAATCTCGTCATATTGGCATTAATTCCAGCTCTCGTTGCTTTCACAAACCGATACCCTTTGCATTGGGATACATGGAAGCACTATCTGCCTAAGTATGTGATCGGCAGTTTGCTGTTTTCGGTTGTGCATGTATTGGCCATGGTGGGCTTGCGTAAACTTGTCTATGCAATGAATGGCCAGATCTACGACTTCGGTAATTGGCCGGTTGAATTGTTTTATGAATACATTAAAGATGCACAAAGCTTTCTTGGTATCGTCATAACCTTGCATGCCTATCGCTGGCTGATGCGACGATTACAAGGCGAGGCCAGTTTGTTGGCATTGTCCGCTGATGAGTCTGGAAAAACAGCGCCAGCAAATTTAGTGCGGCCAGAGCGCTTTTTAGTGCGAATGCTTAATCGGGAGTTTTTGATTGCAGCGCTCGATATTGATTGGGCGCAGGCTTCTGGAAATTACGTTAATTTACATGTTGCTGGCCGTGTGTATCCTCTGCGAAGCACCATGGCTCAGTTTGAAACACAGCTTGATCCAACACGTTTTGTTCGGATTCACCGCAGTCATCTGGTGAATATCCATCGAATAGCCAGCATTGAACCACTGGATTCGGGAGACGCCCGCATTCATCTGCATGACGGAAGCGTTGTTGCCTGTAGCCGTCGTTATCGCGAGGCGTTGAAAGTATAGGCGCTTCTACAATTTTGCCCAGAATGCATTAATAATCGCCGCAACCTCAGCCGGTTTATCCATATGCACATGATGGGTGCCGGAGATAACATGCATTTCACCGTGCTTCAAGCAAGCAAAACGCTGCTCGCGGAGTTCGGTGGCGAAATAGAATGGTGGCGGATCAGCGGCAACAACCAATGTTGGGCATTCAATAGACGACAACCAATTGCGAACGGTAGCTTCCTCCGAGCGCACATGCGATGGCCACATTAAGCGCGGGTCGCTGCGCCACTGATAGCCGCC
>JAYTOD010000124.1:0-7368 GCA_043747995.1 Arenimonas sp. | reverse complement strand
TTGTATAAAGCCGGTGTTTTGAAACGACGTGTGCTTGATGATATGGCGCTGATGCAACGCGAATGCGATGACACTTTAACTGAGAATGACAATCAACGTTTGCTGGATGAAGGCCATTGGCTGGACGGCGCGTTTTATCTGGGTTCGCAGGATTTATACCAATGGCTACGCGAGTTGCCAGAGCCTGAAAAAAACGGCATCGGCATGACCCGCATTTCGCACATCAATGAACTGTATGGTGGCAATGAAAGTTTGGAGCGCCTGCAACGCCGCAATGCGCGTTTTTGCAACACCTGCATGATGATGACCGCGCTTGGTGCCGTCACGTCCGATGCGCTAGAAGATGGCCATGTGGTGTCGGGGGTTGGTGGGCAATACAATTTTGTGGCAATGGCGCACGCCCTGCGCGATGGCCGTTCGATTTTGATGTTCCGTGCGTTGCGCGAGCAAGGCCACAGCGCGCAGTCGAATGTGTTGTGGAATTATGGGCACACCACCATTCCGCGGCATCTGCGCGATATTGCAGTGAATGAATATGGCGTGGCCGATTTGCGAGCCGCCAATGACGAACAGTGCGTTAAGGCGATGTTGGCAATTTGCGACGCGCGCTTTATTCCAAAACTGATGAAAACCGCCAAGCGTGAATTAAAACTCGAACGCGGTTTTGAAGCGCCAGTGGCCTGGACATTGAATTGTCCGAGGCAACTTAGTGCCAAGCTCAAAAACTTTCGCGAAAAAGGCCTGTTGCCTGATTTCCCACTAGGCTGTGATTTTACGCCGGTGGAAATACGTTTGGTGAAAGCGCTGGGTTTTCTGAAAACCGAAACAGCATCGCTCACTGGAAAAATTAGCATTATTATTCGCGCGTTGCTTTCAAACGCAACGCCAGATATTGAGGCCATGCAGCGCATGAATTTGCATGAGCCTGCAACACTGAAAGAAAAATTTAGCGCAAAATTAGTGTGTTATGCGTTGAAGCACGTACAGTAGCTAGCCGCTTTAGGGCGCTAGCAGCCCTTACTCGA
Organism: Arenimonas sp.; assembly: GCA_043747995.1. Classification (GTDB taxonomy): domain Bacteria; phylum Pseudomonadota; class Gammaproteobacteria; order Xanthomonadales; family Xanthomonadaceae; genus Arenimonas. Next base: position 6,343 of record JAYTOD010000124.1, on the reverse strand, counting down.
CAAACCACCACGTAGGGGCGCCTGCTTGCTGCGCCCATGGTTTGTAGTAATGCGTGGGCGCAGCAAGCAGGCGCCCTTCCGGCTAACGCGTGGCGGTTTCATTTTTGTCAGACTCCACTGCTGTGTATTTAGCGAAGATGGCTTTGATGTCGGCGTCTTCTATTTTTTTACCGGCTTCCACATTTTCGGCCTGGGTAAAAGTCGCGATAATTATCGGCATGCCATCCACTTTTGTTTTCAAAACTAACCGGTCGCCGGCATTGAGTTGCTTTTCCCATTCGGCACGCACGCTTGCCCAGTAGGTTTTTGTTTTCTCCCAATACGTGTAGGCCGTTGAAAAATCATGCCCTGTGATTTTCTGATAATCATTGAAACCAAATTCGCGAACCAAGGTGCTAGAGTCGTTTGAATGATTGCGAACCACTTTGCTATTGTCTTGTTCATGGGCCCAGCCATTGGGTGTAATAGTGTGGCGATTTTCAACATTCATGGCGTTGTAATCGCTACGCGTAGTGTATTCACGGCGTGGTAAAGGTCGCCAGGTTCTGTCTGATGTCCAAGTTGGATTGCCGTAATGGTGATTCCATTTACCGGTGCCGCAATAACGCGGGGCGTCACTGACTTCGAAAACGCATTGGGTCCAGGCGCCCATAGTTTTTTCAGGTGCAAGCTTTACGCGCGCGAAAGTTTGATCATCGCTGAATTCAAAACGCTCGGTGGCTTCAAAGGTCCAGTCCTGCCGCCAGTGCTTGGTCACATGGCCTTTGTCGCCAACCAAAATATGTTGCAAGACGATTTTATTTGGGCTGTCTTCAACTAGAATAACAGCTTCATAACCGCCGCTATCTTTCGATGGCTTGCTTACGTAGCCAGATTTCAAGGCAACGGTTTCTTCAAAATGAAAACGAACTTTATATTCACCGAGCATCGATAAAATGGCTTTGCGGTCTGCATTATTATTGGCATCAGCAGCGTTGGCAAGATTCGGCGCTAAGATTAATGCCTGTGCAAGCAATGCGATAGTAAATAGTTTTATTTTCATTAGAGTTCTCCGTTAAATTGAAATGATGTCAGGCTTGGCGCCTTCGGATTTTGCAATGGCTTCGGCGGCCTTGCGGCCGGCATTCGATAAACTCACGTCCGCCAAGGCAAGACCGTGCTCGTTGTTAAAACTTGGCACCGCGTAAAATCGTAATGCACAGGCACGCCAGATCGGATTACCAATGGCGCGAGCAATGGGCACGGCAGCCATTTGTTTTAGCCAGGAATTTTGTGTGGTGTCGAGCTCGCAACGCACGCAAGACAATACGCGGTCCCAACTCAAATAATCGCTATCGGGCAGCAAGTATAATTGCCAGCAGGCGCGGCAGGTTTCATCAAAAAAAGTGAGGGCTTCGCGCGGCCCGTCGCTATTGATCTTGATACAGGCTTGTACGCTTTTTGCACCCGACCAACCGCACAAAGCATGTGGGTCATCGGCGCGATACAAACACAGCAATGGACCGAGCGCCGCCAGCAGTTCGGGCGTGCAGGGCCCGTTATATTTCATGCTGTCGAGAAGTCGGCCCATGCAAGTACTCAAAAACTGTAATTGAGTGCCAATCGCAAACCACGACCAGGTCTTGTGTAACGATCTAGCAAAGTATTCGTTGCGGCCACACCGGGCACATCGGCCCAATCCCAATACACTTTGTCGCCCAAATTCAGCACCGCAATATCCATCCGCAGCTTGTCGTTGAAATGATATTGCCCAAGCAAATCGAGCACGCCATAACCGGCGGGTAAAAATGCCTGAGTACCCAATGAATCCAGTGGCGCGATTCGGGTTTTGCGTTTGGCGAAATTGCCGACCAATTCCAGATTCCAGTTTTCCTGCTCATAGCCAATACCCAGCACGGCGCGAACCGGATCAATACTGTTCAGCGGTTTGTTGGCTGTCTTGTCGTCACCACGCGCGGTGGCGTATGAAAAACGTGCCTGCCAGCCTGGTAAATTAATCGCTTCAAAATCGAAATGGCCCTGCAATTCAAAACCGCTTATTTTCACTAAGGCAATATTTTGCGATTGAAAAACCAGCAGGCCGCTATCGGGATCAACACCAATCGCACGCAAGCTTTCGATAAAATCATTGTAATTATTTTCATACGCAGCCACGGCAATGCTACCGTAACGACCGGTGGCCTTGGCGCCGATTTCAACACCGCGACTGGTTTCCGGTTTTAAATCCGGATTCGGAATGGCGGTATAGCCGCTGGCAAAATTGGTGAAACCCAGGTTGGCATCGTTATACGGCGGTGCGCGAAAACCTTCGGTACCGCTGGCGTAAATCGACCAGTTATCCTGCAAGCGCCACGACACTGAAAGCTTGGGCGATAAATGCGTCGTGCTGATGCCGACCGGCACAATACCGGGATTATCGGCTGCAAAAATTGCATCGATTTTTGGCGTGAGTTTGTAACTGTCCCAACGCAGGGCCGGGGTAATACCTAGACGACTATCGAAGAATCGCATTTCGTCCTGCACGAAAACACCGAGTTCGCGAGTTTCGCTAAGCGGAAAATCACGTACCGGAAACACATCCGGGAAAATCGTGCCGCTAATAACTCCGCTTGTCAGATTGACACTGCGGCCATCACGACGCTCATTGATTTTGGTGTCTTTCAGCGATACGCCGTAAGCAAAATTATGTTCGCTACCAGTAGTTTCCCATTGCTTGCGGAACAAGGCTTCAATACCGAAAGTGTCTTGATTGAACGTAAATTCGCGTTCACGGCGAATCGGATTCACCGGATTTCCGCTGACCATAGTGGCGCGTTGTTCGCGGGTTTTTTGCAGGGTTTCACTGCCTTGCTGATAGATTTTTACTTCATAACTATTGGCAATGCCCCAATCGATATTCTCGTTTTCCAAATCGAATGAGTAACGCAGGCGCTTCTGGGTGTCGTCGGCCTTGAGGCTGGTTATCAACAGCGTGGGCGATGACAGGCCCTGACTACTCAATACTTGTGTTTCATTGCGGCTATCACTGGCATCAAGCGCGAAGCGTAATTGATGGCCGTTGCCGAAATTGCGCACTAGTTTTGCCAACGCGTTTTGCCGCGTACTATCGGCGGGGTTGGCTTTTGTGCGGGTGCGGTCTTGCGTTCCAACACTGCCACTATTTTCGACTTCATTGCCTTTCCGCCGATTCACTTGCAGCATGGCAGACCACTGGTCGCCGACGGTTGCCAGCAAGGCACTGGCACCAATCGAGGAGTCTTCACTGCTGCTATCAATGCTGCTGCGCATACCCCAGCTTTCGTCTGCAGCAACATAGGAATCGGGATCGCGAGTATGAAATTGCACTACGCCGCCAAGAGCATCTGAGCCATACAAGGCACTCGCGGCACCGCGTAGAATTTCAACACGTTCCAGTAATTCGGGATCCACGAAATTTCGACCGGCATTCGAAAAACTGCCAATCGAAAAAGTATCGGCAATATCAACGCCATCAATTTGCATTTGCACGCGATTACCGCCAAGCCCACGAATGCGGACATCGCCAATACCGAAGCGACCATATGCATTGCTAACCGATACACCGGGTTCATAACGCAATAAATCTTTCAGGTTTCGCGATTGTTCGCGGTCCATGCGTTTGCGATCAATCACGCTAACAGTGGCGGGCACATCGACAATTTCATTTTCACTGCGGGTGCCGATAACGGTAACCGTATCGAGCTCGTTGGCAGTGGCTGTGTTCGGGGTTTCGGTTTCCTGCGCGTGCACGGCTTGTGCCGTAAACAAGGCCAGTTGAATGGATAAAACAATAATAGTTGGGCGCATAAGTTCGTTCGGCTTTATTCAAGCCGGCGAGCTTGCTTTGGGTATAACCCAGACTGGCAGCCGGTGGAGAGAGGGAATTTATCTGGATCGGATTACTTGATCAAAATCAGTTTGTCATTACGGGTGTGGCATAAACGATAGGTCTGGCCAGCGTGTGTAATCTTGCATTCGCGGCCATTGCCTAATAATTGCTGGCTATCAACCGTCTTTGGTAGCGATGGTTTCATCGTTGGTTGAAATCTTTGCTGAGCTTGCAGCGTTGGCTTTACGTCATTATTCATGGTCTTGTCCTTGAGTACTCATATGATAATGATTCTTATTTACATGTCAAGACTTTTCTCTCAGTTCGAATAAAATAGGCATTACAAGCCGATTGGCATGGGTTATGTATGCAATGCCGATGGCGTGAATCGCGAGTATCTTTTGTCTGGTGAATATTCGCTAGAAGTTGACAGCGAACGCGTGCCATGTGAATTATATCTGGCGCCGTTGTATGATCCGAGCATGAAGCGGGTTAAGGGTTAATGCGCGCTAATTAATTGGTTGTAAATTAGGAGTTATGTAACTCTTCGCGAATGATTTGCCGTAAGATTTTTTCAATTTGCTGACCGCGCATCGATTCGCGCAAGGTGGCGTTGATTAGAGTTTGATAGCCACGACCGCCAGCCTGTGCTTTGAACCAAGCCAAAATGTCTGGATCGATGGTGATGTTGATTTTCTGTTTTTTCATTGCGGAAGAGAATGCGGCTTTGCCATCAGCTTCAGTCACAACTTTTCCGGCTATACGCCACTTAGCGTCTTTGCGTTCGAAATCGGAATCTTTCAGTTCGGGAAGTTCGTTGTAGTCTTCGTCCGAGGCGTCGCGGACGTTAATCTTATTCAAGTCGCTGCCCATAGCGTATGGTTTCGCGTTCATTGGCTTTCCTCATAGAAAAAATGTGGCGAAAATGGCCACGTTGCACATAACCTACCAGCATCAATCGCCCGGCAAGTAATCCATAACAAATCATTCTGCACTCGCCGTAATCGTGGCGATCATCTTCAAACTCGAATACAGGCCCTGAAAATACAATTTCGGCATCAGCAAAGTCAATACCACGCTTATTTAGCGTGCTTTGGCGCTTTGTTTCGTCCCAGCTCAAGTTCAATGGCATAATCGGATTGTATAGATAATCATCTATATAGTAAAGATAATAATGGAGATGCTGATTTTAACGCAGTTGCGATGGCTCATTGATTTTATGAAAACTTACTCTGGTCCCTTTATTGAATCGCGAATATCATTTGGCTGGTGAATATTCGTTGGAAGTTGCTTGCGAACGCGTGCCATGCCAATTGCATTTAGCACCGCTGTATGATCCAAAGATGGAGCGGGTTAAAGTCTGATTGTTGTATTATGGAAATTAATTCTGGCTCTTAAACTGCGTCTATTTAACTTGTGAGAACCAATTATTAGCCTCGGCGCTAAAAAGTCGATAAAAGATAAAAACATAAATCGGTAAAAGTAGAACCGACAGCACAAGGTCAAGTTTCGTTATGCCGGTAGTTTCACCACCAAGTAATAATAAATAACTTATGACGGTAAGCGTGGCAAAAATATAACGAGCAGGATTGCTTCCTCTAGATATTTTGTATGGAAAAATGCAGAAAATACCATACATAAATAGATAAAAAATAAATTCGCTACTACCTAACGCACCAATTTGTTTGTTAATTACTGCGGCAACAGCACTTATTGCTATGGTTAACCAGATAGAGGTGATTGCTGAACTTATACTTTTAGGAACATTCATTTTTTACTCGTATTATTAATAAAATTAAATAGAAATTAAGGGTTAATTCACTTGAGGCCAAATTTGAATGGATTGCTTCTACGCAAGTAATCCGAAGTCGAATAACACCATTACGCATGAGCAAAGTGGATAATGCAACAAGAATATTTCTTGATTAAGACTTAATCCGCCCCATAGCCGCCCTTAAAAGCAAACGCGAATACAGTTTGTGAAAGCCGAGCAGTGCATTGAACGCAAGACCCATTTTTGGTGTGTTGGAGCCAGCTTGATGATGTGGAACAACAGCTGAGCCAAAATACAATTTTGTGTACGGATTTCCGTTTGCATCTAGCAAGGCTGTGGCCATTAGCCAAGATCGTGTGCGGCCAGTGAAGTCTGCCAAAAGTAGTTGCTCTTTATCTTGTTCTTCAACGCGCCATGCCGAAAAATGTGTTGCGCCGCCGCTTGCAAGCCTTGCGGCATCTTGGTTTGTTGCTGGGCGTTTGGCTAGATAATGCAACAGCGTGCGCTCAATCTTAAAAAGTGAGGAGGTATAAAACGCTTCAACATACATCGCTTGCGAAATGTGGCCGGATACTTGAATCACGTAACAATCGGTGAAGCTTTGGCTTTGTTTGTATGTTTGCAGGAAAGCCTTAGGCGGAAGTTCGGCGATTGCTACAGATGGCATGGCGGTTCCTACGAGTTCAAAAATCAATGCTTATGTTCACTGGCACTAGCCACCG
>JAYTOD010000123.1:0-6298 GCA_043747995.1 Arenimonas sp. | reverse complement strand
GGCGGTGTATCAACCACCTCTAAAATCACATTCACGGGCAACTGAATGGCAACCGGCGCATCGTCAATTAATTGAACGAATACACCTTCTAAACCTTCAGTGATGTAGCCGGCCATCTCACCAACGATATTGGCATCAAGCTGATACGGCGTGTAGTCTTCAGTGTCTAGGAACACAAAGGCATCGCCATCCATATACGAAAAGCTGGCTTCGCGGCGTACTAAGTCGAGTTCTTTTAAGTCGTCGTCGGAGCGCAGGCTTAAATCGAATTTATTGCCAGCAGGCACCGAATACATGGTGAACCGGAATGTTACGTTGCCGCCACGGCCTTGCGGTGATGAACGCTCGATATCGCGAATTTGATACACGGTATTGTTGTGTTCAATCACATTGCCTTTTTTAACGTCGCACGCTTTCATAGGGAATCTCAATAAGTAGGAATTATTTTGCAGTCAGACGCACAGAGCCGTCTAAGCGGATGGTTTCACCGTTTAAATAACGGTTTTGCACTATGAAAGCAACGGTTTCGGCGAATTCCTCAGGTTTGCCTAAACGGGCAGGGAAGGGAATGGATGCCGATAAAGAGGCTTGCACTTCGGGCGTCATACCATCAACCATGGGCGTCCAGAAAATGCCTGGTGCAATCGTCATCACACGAATACCAAATCGCGCCAATTCACGTGCCATCGGTAGCGTCATACCCACGATGCCTGCTTTTGAGGCTGAATAGGAGGCTTGTCCAATTTGTCCGTCAAACGCAGCCACTGACGCGGTATTGATGATAACACCACGTTCGCCGTCTTCACCTTGCATATTATGTTGCATCAGCTCCGCCGCGGCTTTGGCAATATTAAAACTGCCGATTAGATTTACTTTCACCGTTGTTGCGAACTGCGTGAGTGGCATGCTGGCTTCACGGCCAAGCACACGGCCAGCGCCTAGAATGCCTGCGCAGCTCACAGCCACATTTAAGCCGCCCATAAAGTCTTTAGCTTGCATCATGTTTTCGGCAACATGTGTTTCATCCGTTACATCGGTTTTGAGGTAAATGGCGTTGCTTTCACCAAGCTCAGCCAGTGCGATAGAGGCTTTGTCGTCATTGATATCAAACAAGGCTACTTTGCCGCCATGTTGCACAATATATTGTGCTACAGCAAAACCAAGACCAGACACACCACCGGTAATTACCGCGCGAACATCAGACAGTTTCATAGAAGTTCCTAGATAAAAAGCTATTTTAACAAAAAATCTGATAAATCCTTACACTAGGCATTAATACTCGTTTAATCGACGCCTAATGACCTTTTTAAAACCCCTTTTAATCGCGTGTTTTCTGTTTTCGCCGCTGGTTTTTGCGCAAGATAGCAGCGTACTGCCCTGCAAAAGCAAGAATCCCGATGACAAGCGTCCGCGTATCGGATTAGTATTAGGCGGCGGAGGCGCGCGTGGCATTGCGCATCTGAGTGTATTGAAAGAAATAGAACGCATGAAGGTGCCAATCGATTGCATTTCCGGCACTTCAATGGGCGCGTTAGTCGGCGGCCTGTACGCCTCGGGTATGACTGTGGAAGAGCTTGAAACACTGTTCAGAACGTTAGACTGGAAGGCTAACTTAAAAGACAATGTTGACCGTAAAGACCGTAGTTTTCGCCGTAAAAAAGATGATTTAGAATCTTTGCTCCCCGCTAAGCCCGGGGTAGGAATAAAGGGCTTGGTTCTGCCTCCGGGTTATATTGCCGGCGAAAATATCCGCTTATTCCTTGAACGCAATATCGCTAAATCGGCGAGTATAAAAGACTTTAACAAATTGCCGATTCCGTATCGTGCGGTGGCCACCGACATTAACACCGGCAAAGCGGTGATTTTAGCTTCTGGCAGTTTATCCAAAGCTATGCGCGCCAGTATGTCAATTCCCGGTGCGTTCAATCCTGTGACCATCGACGATCAGATTTTGGTTGATGGCGGATTGGTGAATCAAGTTCCCATTGATGTGGTGCGTGCCATGGGAGCGGATATTATTATTGCCGTGGATGTGGGCACACCCTTAGCAAAAATCGATGACCGCTCGAGTGCTTTAGCCATCGGTGATCAGGTGATGAGCTTTCTAACAGTTGGCAATACCATTGAGCAATTTAAAACTTTAACCGATAAAGACGTGTTGATTCAGCCCAATCTGGGTGCTGAAGTGACAACCGCCTCTTTTGATAAGGCGGATTTAGCCCTGCAAATTGGCGATGAAGCGGCAAAGCTGGCCTCGCCCAAATTGGCTAGGCTAAGCCAATCGTCTTTATACCCAAGAGCTCTGGTGGTTAACCACGATGCCGACACGGTGATTCGCTTTATCAATGTTATCAACAATACTTCTTATACTGATCAGGTGTTTATTGGAAAGTTGCGGCCGTTGCTTAACAAAACAATCAACCGTGATGAAATTGAAAAACGCATTCGGGCTATTTATGGGCAATATCCGCTTGAGTTAGTTACTTATGAGGTGCTTATAAAAGACGATGAAACTGGGCTGCAAGTAAAAATTTCGCCGCCCGTGGTGGGTAAGCGTTTTGGTGAAGTTGGCTATAGCTTCAGTAGTAATTCGGAAGGCCAGGTGTTAACTAATCTAACCGTTGGTATGTTAATTGCACCACTCAATTCTTCCGGCGGCGAGCTAAGAACTTTATTAACTGTTGGCGATGAGAAAAAAATAACCAGTGAATGGTTTCAGCCATTTTCACCGGATAGTGAATATTTTTCGACTATCAAAGTGGGCTATGAAGATGCTCTGCGTTCATTATTCAACAGTAATGGCAATGCACTTGCCCAATATAGCCTTCCAAACACGTATATCAATGCCAAAATTGGCAAAGCGTATGGCAACTGGGGCGAAATCAGTACTGAGGTGCGCATTGCCAATGGCAAGCTGAACCGCTTTATTGGCGATACCCTTTTGCCTGAATATGTCTTTAAACGGCGCGAAGTGTCGCTGAATTTTTTGGTGGACACCTTGGATTCCTTGTACTTGCCGCGTTCGGGGTACTTAGCCGACATCAGTGTTGTCAGCTCAATCGATGCATGGGGCAGTGACGATTCGTATAAGCAATTCAATGCGGATCTTTTGTATGCTGGCGCTATTGGCAAGCATTCGGGGTTTGGCGGCGTGCGTTGGCACAATACCTTTGACGGTAGCCCGGAGTTTCAAAATTGGTTTGCCGTAGGCGGCGTTACCCGTTTTGCAGGCTTGCAGTCAGAACAGCATTTTGTTAAAAATTACGCCATGGCGTATTTGGGCTATACCTATGAGCTAGGTAAGCTGCTGGACAGGTCTGCAGTATTGGGCGGCACGCTTGAATCTGGCAAGTTATGGTCAACAACATTAGGCTATACATTTAACGAATACCAAACCCATGCCAGCGTGTATTTTGGCTTTGATTCATGGCTAGGATTGTTGATTATGGGCTATGGCCATAGCACGCAGGGTGATAGTAATTTCTTTGTTGAATTAGGCCGAACACGTTAGTTACAGCGATCTCGCAAAAAACCGATTGCAACCACTGTGTCCAGTATTACCCATTGGTTTGTCGAGTGAATGAAAACCGGCTTTTTGATACAGGGCCATTGCAGAGTCCATGCCAGTTAGTGTCTCCAAATAACACAGTTCAAAACTAAACTCGCGAGCTTTTGCTAAACAGATATTCATTAAATCGATACCAGCACCTTGCCGCCGCAATACTGGCATGAAATACATTTTCCGCAATTCACAAATGCGTGTGTTGCTAGCTCCTTGCAAGGGTGCAATACCGCCGCCGCCCATTACTTGGCCTTCTAGCTCAACCACGAAGTAGGCACTGCGTGGTGCGTTGTATGCTTTGAACATCCAATCCACTTCGGGGTCATTAATGGCAAAGCCTTCGCCTTGTGCGCCATATTCCGGCATCACGGTGCGGATAATGCTGGCCATGCGCGAATCATCTGCTACGGCTATCGGCCTAATTTTCCAGTTCTGCGATTTCATGGGTTGCGCGCTCTATTTACTTTGCTCATGCTACTGTGACCTAGTTGCTGGCTTAACCATGCGCCGGTTTCAATTAGTGTATCTAAATCAATACCGGTTTTAAAGCCCATACCATGCAGGGCATACACTAAATCTTCGGTGGCTAAATTGCCACTGGCACCTTTTGCATATGGGCAGCCACCGGTCCCGGAAACCGAGGCATCCACGCTGCGAATACCTACGTCAAGGCAACTGACAACATTCGCTAAGGCTTGCCCATAGGTGTCGTGAAAATGCACCGCTAATTGCGGCATTGGAATCTGTGTGGAAACTGCTAAAACCATCTGTTGTGCGGCTTTCGCGGTGCCAACGCCAATGGTATCGCCTAATGAAATTTCATAGCAGCCTAAATCAAACAGCTGTTTAGCCACGCGCACCACATCTCCAATTTCGACTGCACCTTGATAAGGGCAACCTAATACGGTTGAAACATAGCCACGAATGCGCACACCATCGCTTGACGCGCGTTCGAAAATTGGCTTGAAGCGCTCTATGCTTTCGGCAATGGAGGCATTAATATTTTTCTGAGTAAACATTTCCGACGCTGCGGTGAACACCGCAACGTCGTTTACGCCACATTCCAATGCGCGCAGATAGCCTTGCAAATTGGGCACCAAAACCGGAAACCGACACCTGCTGTTTTTTGGCAGTTGCGGAAAAAGTTCTGCAGCATCGACCATTTGCGGCACCCATTTTGGGCTAACAAATGCCGTGGCTTCTATAGTTTGCAAACCAGAGGCGATTAGCTTTTCGATTAATGCCAGTTTGTCAGCTGTTGCAATGAACTGCGCTTCGTTTTGCAAGCCATCACGTGGTGATACTTCAATAATATTTATTCGCTCACTCATCGCTAGGGTTCCAGCTAAAAATTTGCGCATCCGCATCGAGCACGCTTCCGGCTGTTGCAAGGCATTCGATAATACTACCAGCACAAGGTGCTTTAATGCTGAGCTCCATTTTCATCGCTTCCATCACTGCCAACTCATCGCCTTTGTTAACCTGTTGCCCGGCCTGCGCTTTGATCAGCACTAATTTTCCTGGCATCGGTGCGCGGATAAAACCATCGTGCGTATTGGTTTGGTCTTTCAGCCACGAGCCAGCTGGCATAAGCTGCCAATGCGAACGCCGCATGCCATCGTGCACCACGAAATCATCTTGTTGGTGGAAAAAATGCAAGTCAGATATTTCATCATTGACAGACAGTTGAACGGTGTTTAGTTGTGCCGAACAACACACTGTTGCCAATAAAGTTTTTCCTGCATGTTGCACGCTTAACGTATTGTCAATTAGCCGCACCTGGTAGGGCTCAAACGCTTGCTGCTGCTTAAGGTTAATGCGCAATGTACCTTGGCCATAGGTGCGCCAAAAATCGCGGGCCGCCCACGGATTACTTGCATGGCTAACTACCGGTGTGGCCAATAATTGCAAGGCGAAATACGCCGCCGCTAGCTGATGGCTTGCAGGCGTGGATTCATTGGGCACAAGGATAAGATCGAGATATTTGTCTAAGAAGCCGGTGTCTATCTCGGCCTTTTGCACAACCGGATGTGCAATCAATTTCTCGAGAAAACTGATATTGCTTGGCAAGCCAAAAATCTGGCATTGCGATAGCGCTTGTTGCATGGCGGCTAATGCCAGCGCGCGGGTTTCAGCCCACACAATCAATTTGGCCAGCATCGGATCGTAATACACGCTCACGCTATTGCCTTCGCGAAAACCGCTGTCTATGCGCAGTGCTTTGTGCGTTTTTGGCAAATGCATTTTTTGAATTACACCGCTACCTGGCATAAAATTTTTATCAGGATCTTCTGCATATAAACGCACTTCTATGGCGTGTCCATACGAAACAATGTCAGATTGCGGCACGCGCAGCGCATGGCCAGCGGCTACTTCAATTTGCCAACGCACCAAATCAAAGCCAGTAACCATTTCAGTCACTGGATGCTCAACTTGCAGACGCGAATTGATCTCCATGAAAAAGAATTCGCCGTTTGGCGCAACAATAAACTCAACCGTGCCGGCATTTAAATAATCAACCGCTTTCGCAGCTTTAATGGCTGCTTGCGCCATCTGGCTGCGCAAGGTAGGCGTTAAAAATGCCGAGGGCGATTCTTCAATCACTTTCTGGAAACGACGCTGCGCCGAGCATTCGCGTTCACCAAGGTGAATGGTATTGCCGTGCGAATCTGCGAAAATTTGGAATTCAATATGCCGTGGTTTTTCGATATAGCGTTCTAGCAACACGCGATCTTT
>JAYTOD010000122.1:0-8873 GCA_043747995.1 Arenimonas sp. | reverse complement strand
AACGATACTGCCTTTGGTTTAGCGGCAAGTATTTGGAGCGAAGATAAAGTGAAAGGCGAAGCGCTAGCGCGTAAAATTCAGGCTGGCGCGGTGTTTGTGAATTCTTTGGTGCGCTCAGATGTGCGCTTGCCGTTTGGCGGTACAAAAACTTCTGGCTTTGGCCGGGAGTTGGCAGAGCATGGCATACACGAATTTATGAATATCAAAACGGTTTATGTTGATTGAATTAAATCATTCGGCATTGCAAACCTATTTCGGCGCGGTGTGTAGTGTGCCGATTTTTATTTCACATCAGCATGTATTGCTAAATGATGAGGCACTTAACTTTAATGAAAAAAATCGATTATCTGAGTTTACCTCTGAAAAACGCAAAGAAGAATATATTCTAGGTCGTTATGCATTAAAAAATGTACTTGCCTGTATTGGCTACGAAACTGATACTTCACTGATTACTTGGCCAAGTAAATATTGCTCGTTGAGTCATAGTGAGGGGCATGCAATCGCCATTTCTTCACGGCAAGCTTCTGGTATCGGAATTGATGTTCAATTGAATAAATTTCCATCATTCGCAGTGGCTGAACGGATTCTCTCTGAACAGACGCGAGACTACTGGCAGCAACTACCAGAAGGCGATAAAGCAAAAACCTTACAGCGCTTATGGACTGCCAATGAAGCGATTTATAAAGCCTGTCCTGCACCGCAACCCGCTTATTTTCGTCATTATCGACTACATGCCCCGAATTTGATGGAAAGTAATGCAAGCATTGACAACACACCCTATCAATTCATTGTGTATAGCGCCGAATTGGCTAACGGCTTCATCAGTGTTGCTATTAGGCAGTCATAAGCCAGTAAGACCAATAGTTGTATAGCTTGCTTTGATGGTAGTTATTTGATTAGATAGACTGTCGGTAAGGTCTTATCTTACAGGCTTCCTTTAACTGTATTGAGGATATAACGATGAGTTGGATATGGATGATAGTAATTGGCTTTATTGTTGGTTTAATTGCCCGTGCATTAAAACCGGGTGATGATAAGCTAGGTATTATTATGACCAGTATTTTAGGCATTGGCGGATCATTTGCGGCTGGCTTAATTGGAAAAACCATGGGTTGGTATAATGAAGGTGAGGCGGCTGGTTTTATTGCAGCAGTGGTAGGTGCAATTGTATTGTTATTTTTATATGGTTTAGTTAAGAAAAAATAAAATTAGTAAATGTTGCATTTAAGCCGAGCTGGCGCCAGTGTCGCCAGTGTCGGCATTAGTGCCTGAGTAAATAGGGTGGGTAGAATGTTTAAGCGATTAACAGCTACTGATTTTCAACTTAAAATTGTACTGTTGTACGGGTTTTTTTCTGCGTCCATCATTACCCCTTTTGCTGTATATCGATTTCTGACAGGCGCAACAACGGTTGGAATCTTAGATACCTGTATTGTGACTTTCATAGCATGTGTAGTTGTGTATGGTTGGAAATTTGAAAAAACTGAGCGAACTGGGCAAATACTCGTGGTGGTTGGTGGTTTCGGTGCACTGATGAGCTCTGAGTTGCTTGGTGTGGTGGGTTTGTTTTGGATGTATGTTGCCATTGTGGCGAATTTCTTTTTAACTAAAAACCTGCGCTTTGCCACCATCTTCACCACGTTTATCATGATTTTGTTAGCTATTACCGGGAAAAGTTTTGCTAATTCAGCACAGATGTGGTCTTTTCTGGCAACCGGATTTCTAATTGCACTATTAAGTTTCATTATTGCTCAGCAATATAGTCTACAACGTCAGCGTCTTGAGTATTTGGCTATGGTAGATCCATTAACTGGTGCATTCAATCGACGCGTGATGGAACAAGAATTGCATCTGGCGGTTGAAGAGCATGTGCGCAAAGGCACGCCAATGGCCGTTATTTTAATGGACATTGATCACTTTAAGCGCGTTAATGATTTGTATGGCCATGATAAAGGCGATTTTGTACTTTCTTCATTTGCCGAATCGATAAAGCTTAATACCCGTCAAAATGATCGCTTTTTTAGATATGGCGGTGAAGAGTTTTTGATGTTAGTCAAAAATGCCAAGCCTGAGGAAGCTGCTGCTATTGCAGAAAAAATTCGCCACACCACAGAGAGCGGTTCGGAATCTGGCTTCGGCAGGGTCACTGTTTCCTTAGGGATTGCCAATATTATGCACGGCGAGTCTTGCGAACATTGGGTATCGCGCGCAGATGCTGCCATGTACAGAGCAAAGCAACTGGGTCGGAATCGGGTCGAAATATGAGTGCTGCATTGAGTTTACGTCATTACATTTTATAGGCTTAGTTCATCATGAAAATAGTTCATCTCGTTATCACAGCCTTGTCACTAACAATGCTTTGCAACAGCATATCGGCTCAAGTGCAAAGTGCGGATTCCGGCACCGTGCTTATTGCCGACCGACTGTTTGACGCTAAGAGTGGCAGTATTATTTCAAATCCAGTGGTTTTTATCAAAGATGCGCGTATTGTGTCGGTGCACTCAGGCGGTGCATTGCCTGTGGGTGCAAAAGTGATTGAGCTTAAAGGTATGACACTATTGCCAGGCCTTATCGATTTGCATACCCATATCGATTCTGATCCGGTTTATGGTGGCTATAATTCATTGCAATTCGGCGATCGTTTTTGGTCAGTTATTACCGTTCCGAATGCATTAAAAACATTGCAAGCTGGCTTCACTACTATTCGTAATGTGGGTTCTGATGCATGGAATGATGTTGGTTTGAATCAAGCCATCGAGGAAGGTAAAGTGCCCGGCCCACGAATTGTGCCAGCGGGTTATTCATTCGGCGCAACCGGTGGTCATTGCGATTCCACATTCTTTCCGCCTTCAATGAACCAGAAAAGCCCGTATAACGCTGACTCTTCTGATGAAGGCCGAAAGTCAGTGCGTGAAATGCGCAAATATGGCGCACAGGTTATAAAAATTTGCGCTACCGGTGGCGTATTCTCCCGAAATACTGAGCCTGGGCAGCAGCAGTTAAGCTATGAAGAAATGAAAGCTATTGCCGATGATGCGCACATGTATGGATTGAAAGTGGCCGCCCATGCACACGGCACATCCGGAATTAAAGATGCCATTCGTGCTGGTGTAGATACCATTGAACATGCCAGTTTGATTGACGATGAAGGTATTTCTTTGGCGAAAAAATACGGAACATGGTTGTCGATGGATATTTATAACAGCGAATATACGCAATCGGAAGGTGCGAAAAATGGCGTGCTTGAAGATAATCTGCGCAAAGACCGCGAAGTGGCCGATGTGCAACGCGAGGGATTTCGTAAGGCTAACAAAGCGGGTGCAAAAATGGTTTATGGCACCGATGCGGGCATTTATCCGCATGGCGACAACAGCAAACAGTTCCGCTGGATGGTGAAATATGGCATGACACCCACGCAAGCGATTCAGTCGGCAACCATCAATGCCTCACAAGCCTTAGGGCGCAGCGATGTGGGTGTTATCGAGGCCGGGCGTTTTGCCGACATTGTTGCCGTCAAAGGCAATCCGACACAAGACGTGAGCTTGCTGGAACATGTGGATTTTGTAATGAAGGGCGGCGTAGTTTATAAAGACGCGGCTAAATGACGTGTTTGCCGGTCTGGGGTGTGGCGTTTGTTTTTCTGCGGGCGTGGTAAAGGCAATATTGCTTTTTCATCTTCAAACTTCAAGCGGCTGCGTCCGCCAGTGCCACGATAATCAGTAATTAGCGCATCTGCAACGATTTTTTCATCAAGTTTGCGCGAATCTATCAAGTATTCATGCACCAAATGTACCATCCGCTCGTGGGCAATAGCATGTGTTTGCTTCGTTTTCTGATATAGCCATTGGCTTAAATCGTAAAAATGCTTGAATGCGGAATCTGCAAGAATTAACTGCATAGTGTGTGTATAGCGCCCAGAGTTGGCCAGAATATCCCAGTAGCGTGAAAAGCGCGACAGCTGCTGCATTTCAGAGAAATTGATGCAGTTAGTTGAGAGGATATTGTATGGCGGCGCCGGATTGAAACGTAATTCAAAATCTTGGGTATGCCGCGCTATTGGCGCGCCACGCAGCCGCTTTAAAATACCAAATTGAATTTCATGTGGATTGAGTGCCACTAAGCGATTAAAACCTTCCGCAAAGCTATCAACTGTTTCTCCAGGCAATCCAGCAATTAAATCGACGTGCAGATGTGCCCCAGAATGCTCGCCAAGCCAAAGTATATTTTCTTTGGCTAATTCATTTTTCTGTCTGCGCGAAATACGCTGTTGAACATCAACATTAAAGGTTTGAATACCGATTTCGAATTGCAGCGTGCCCTCTGGGAAACGTACAATCGCTTCTTTTAGTTTTTCTGGCAAGTGATCGGGTATCAATTCAAAATGTGCGAATGGCATGTCGTCTGAATTTTCTGCAATTTTATCCAGAAAGAAATCCATAATCTTAAGCGAGGTTTCTACTTTAAGATTAAACGTGCGGTCAACGAATTTGAATTGCCGCGCACCTTTTTGCCAGAGCATTTCTAGATCAGCCAAAAACGCATCTAACGGAAATGGCCAAGCGGTTTTATCCAGGGCCGACAAACAAAATTCGCATTTGAACGGGCAGCCACGCGAGGCTTCCACATATAAATGCCTTTGCGCAATGTCTTCGTTGGTATATTCGGCATACGGCGAGGCTAAATCTAGTAGTTTGGCTTGAATGCCGGGAATAATTTTTGCTTCTGGCGCGCTTTCAGCAAAAATTTCAGCGCAGAGCTGGCCAAAACTAATATCGCCCCAGCCGGTGATGGTGTAATCGGCAACTTTGCAAATTTGCTGTTCACCACTTTCATAGCTCACTTCAGGGCCTCCGAGCACAATAATTAAATCGGGTCGAATGGCTTTCAGCATCAATACCAGTTTTAGGCTTTCTTCGCAGTTCCAAATATATACACCCAAGCCGAGAATTTTTGGCGCTTCGTTCAAGATTGCTTCGGCAATCTCTTCTGTTTTTTGCCCAATCACAAATTCCTTAATGGCTGAACGTGAGTGCAACGCACCTAAATTGGCGCGCAAACAGCGCAAACCCAGCGAAGCATGGCTGTATCGGGCATTTAGGGTGGAAAGCAGTATGTCTGACATGTGCTTATTATCGCTTAGTTCAGCATATTTAACCAAACTAGTGTGAATACACGCCTATTCAAGACACGCTACAAGCTGGCTATGTGAAGGCGCTACACGTACAATGGCAGGTCCAAAAAATCTCAAATAACCTATGTCTTTGCTCAGCCTCAACCAAGTCGATTTCAGTGTCGGCGGCCCTTTATTACTACAACGCGTACAGCTCAGTCTAGATTCGGGCGAGCGTATTGCCTTAATTGGCCGCAATGGTGCTGGAAAATCAACCTTATTGCGTCTAATAGAAGGTGCGCTATTGCCTGATGATGGTCAGATTATTCGGCAAGAAGGGCTGCGCATTGCGCGCCTTGAGCAAGAAGTGCCGAACGACCTACACGGTACCATTTTCGATGTGGTGGCAACTGGCCTTGGAGCACTGGGCGAAGATTTGGCGCTGTATCATCATTTAAGCCATGCCGAGGTGTTCGATGCTAATGCCTTGGCCGATGTACAAGCGCGTATTGAAGACAGCGATGGTTGGAATCTAGATCAGAAAGTGCTGGAAACCTTAGAGCGTATGGCACTTGATGCTGAGGTTGATTTTGCCAGCCTTTCTGGCGGTATGAAACGACGTGTGTTGTTGGCACGTGCCTTAGTGGCAGCGCCGGATGTGTTGCTACTTGATGAACCAACCAATCACCTTGATATTGAAGCCATTGACTGGCTAGAAACCACCTTAAAACAGTGGGTCGGTTGTTTGGTATTCATTACCCATGATCGGCGTTTCTTGAAAAATTTAGCCACCCGTATTGTGGAGATTGATCGCGGCTCGGTAACCTCGTGGCCGGGTGATTGGGATAACTACCAACGCCGTCTGGCAGAGCGCTTAAACGATGAAACGGTGAATAATGTGCGTTTCGATAAATTCTTAGCACAAGAAGAAATCTGGATTCGGCAAGGTATTAAAGCGCGCCGAACTCGCGATGAAGGCCGTGTACGCCGCTTAGAAAGTATGCGTCGTGAGCGCTCTGTACGCCGTGAAAAAGTGGGCAATGTGAACATGCAAGCGGCGCAAGCCGAAAGCTCTGGTAAGCGCGTGTTAGATGTGAAAAATATCAGCTTTGGTTTCGGCTATAAACTGTTGATCAAAGATTTTTCTACACGCATTCAACGTGGCGATCGTTTGGCTTTGATTGGCCCGAACGGCAGCGGCAAATCTACGTTCATCAAACTGTTGCTTGGCCAGCTCAGCCCGCAATCTGGTGAAGTGGAGCAAGGCACGCGTTTGGAAGTGGCGTATTTCGACCAATACCGCAATACCTTGCGTGAAGATTGGAACGCTTTGGATAACGTATCTGAAGGCCAGGAGTTTATCGAAATTAATGGTGGGCGCAAACATGTGCTCGGCTATTTACAGGATTTTCTGTTCACTCCAGAACGATCGCGTGCACCCATTACCCGTTTGTCGGGTGGTGAGCGCAATCGCTTATTATTAGCAAAACTGTTTGCACAGCCGTCAAACTTATTGGTAATGGATGAGCCGACCAACGACCTTGATGTGGAAACACTTGAACTGCTTGAAGAATTGCTCGATAACTACCAAGGCACCTTGTTGTTGGTAAGCCATGATCGTGATTTCATCGATGCAGTAGCAACATCGTGCATGGTGATGGTGGGTAATGGCGAGATTGAAGAATACGTTGGTGGCTATAGTGATTACCAACGCCAGAAGCGGCCAACAGTTCTTAAATCAGTGTCTGCTGGGCGGAGTATGCCAGTCAATAAATCGGTGGCAGCGCAAAGTGTGGTGGTTTCTGCCAAGAAAAAATTATCGTTTAAAGAGCAGCGCGAGCTAGAAGCATTACCGGCGACTATTGAGCAATTAGAATCGTTGCTTGCCAAACAAGCCGAACAAATGCAACAGTCTGAATTCTTTTTGCAAAGCCCAGAAAAAATAACGGCGCATAATCAAGCGATGCAAAAAGCCCAGGCTGAATTAGATATAGCATATGCACGCTGGACTATTCTAGACGCTTAACGCAACATTTCTTCAACCACTTCAACTATTCGTGCCACCGGCGCACTACGATCAAAGTCTTTGTATTTCTTGGCAAAGGCGCGGGCATTTTCTTGAAGTTCGGTTGTGTCACATAAAGTGTTTAAGGCAGCATGTAATTCATCGACTGTTTTATCAACAGTAGAAACGCCTGTTTTCATTTGGCTTAGGCGTTGCCCCATAATGGCTTGTTCGGCCTGTATTGGTAGTACTAAAGCGGGCAGGCCCGCTAACAACACTTCGCAGGCGGTGCCGTGATTACCATTATGAATAGCAAAATCTGCGCTATCACCGACGGCTCGAATATCTAGTGGGTCATCGATAAACTTCAGTGTGTCCGATTCGAAATCACGAATAAGTTTTGCAGAAATACTATCTGGATATATCAATGTCGCGCATTGTCGTTGTTTTAATTGCATTAATAACTGTGGCAGAGTTGGAAAAGGTTTTAGGTAGGCGAATACTTTTGGACCATTGGCAACAGGCCAATGCGGCTCAGTGCCGCGCGAAGCATTCAGTAAACCGATGTATTCAACCGGCTCGCGGGTTGGGTAGTGATCAAACTCCGGAAAGGTGCGAAACAATGTGCGTTGGCAATCTTGGCTATCGTTAAAGAGTGCAATTTTCTGCATGTCATTTAATTCAAGCGCCGTATTTATATTGCTCAGTATTTTATTTTGAAAGCCTAAAATCAAAGTGTTGTCATGTGCAATACCTTGTAATTCAAATAAGTTTGGAATGCGACCCTGTTTAGGCATAATGTAAAAACCGGTAGCAATTTGCAAACGCGGAATGCCGGATTCACGTGATGCCAGTACCGCAGTGGGGCTGTAGTCGGCAATAATTAAATCCGGTTGTATCAGCATAAATAAATGCCGCCAAGCACCAATCATGCCTGCCAATTGCGGAATTGAACTATACCCAGAATTATTCAATATTTTTGCATAGCTATCAATAGGATCTACCAACTCGGCGTCCGGTGATAGCATGCTAGGCGCCTGTATATAACGTACTTTTGTGCCTTTAAATAAATTATATGATTTGCTAAGATTTTTAACTGCAAAGTATATCTCATGGCCATGCTTTTCAAGCGCATTAATAACTCGTAGATAAGGAGCGATATGTCCAGAGCCTTCGCCAATTTCCCATGTGAATAATATTTTTGCCATAATCGAATTTAAACTCCATTATCTATGTGGGTTGTATTTTGCTGTAATAAAATCTAGAAATACTCGGGTTTTGGCTGGTAACAATCTTGTTTCAGTAAGCGCATATACAGGCACTTCCGGTGGGCACCAATCTGCTAAGACCCGAACAACTTTTGCCTCACTAAACTGCTCTTGCATCATCTGTTCCGACAGCATAGCGATACCATAGTTTTGCATTACGCATTGTTTAAGCAAACTCATGCTATTGGCAGAAAATGCAGCAGCTTTAAATTTATGTACTACGCGCTGACCGGCTTTGCCAAGTATCCAATCCATATTCGATAATTGTAGGCATTGATGGGCAGCCAAATCGCTTGGTATTTTCAGTTTCGGCGCGCGTTTAATGTATGCACTCGAGGCATATAAGCCAAGTTTGAATATCGTAATTTTTCGGGCGATTAAGCCTGAATCACTGACATTTCCCATACGAAAGGCAATGTCAACAGAGTCAGACACTAAATTAGCGCGACGGGTGTTGATGTCGAACTCAAATCGAATGCCCGGATGTAGG
>JAYTOD010000121.1:0-8281 GCA_043747995.1 Arenimonas sp. | reverse complement strand
TGATCTGTTAAAACTTTCAGCTGGCTTGTATGCAGAAGCTCCGGACTTAGAAAAATGCCAAGCTGGGCGCTTACATAACTCTGAACAAGAACACGTACTAAATACCATAAATACGATTCGAGCACTGCATGGCCTTGCGCACGTAGTATTTGATAAGAAGGCTGAGTATTCAGTAAAGCAAGCGTCACTGATGTTTGCGGCCAATGGGCAAATTTTACATAGCCCACCAGCCACTTGGCAATGCTATTCAGCAGAGGGCGCCTTAGCCGCATCAAATAGTATTATTAGTGGCGGCGTAGCCGCAAAAAATATCGCATTTTTTACGCCCGAGATGGACATTATTGCCTGGCTTACCGACATAAACTCAATTAACCCAGATGCAATTGGACACCGACGTATTTTATTAGATCCCTTTCTACAACGTGTTGCCTATGGGCGTGTGTCAGGCAGAATAAACCGTCGAAACGTGAGTGTTGGCTCAGCACTTAGTATTACTAGCGACAACAATACACCGCTTGTAGTTAGCACAACAGAAATTATTGCCTATCCTTACCACGACTATCCATCGCGTTTTTTTGTTGATGGCACAGTATTATCGTTTTCCTTGTTAATTGATCATAGCCAAAAGCGCGGCAATGCATTAGTCGATTTCTCAAAGGCGCGTATTCGCGTATTTTCTGAAACTGGAACAAAACAAAATATTAAACATTCGCAATTCGATAATAAATATTATGGATTGCCAAATAATTTACAATTCACGCTTGGACATGTCGAGCCAGGCCTACGCTATGAAGTACGCATTGATGATGTAAAAATTAATGACACAAACAAATCCTACGGCTATTGGTTTCGTATTGTGTCAGAAAGCGATTCAAAATCACATATAATTCAATGATGATTAATTCCACTAGTCGCTGCCCATGGTGTGATGAAGATTCTTTATATATGGAGTATCACGATAATGAATGGGGCGTGCCAGTGCATAATGACCAGACTTTATTCGAGTTCATTATATTGGAAGGCGCACAGGCTGGCCTAAGCTGGATTACGATTTTACGTAAGCGTGAAAACTACCGAAAAGCGCTAGATAATTTCAACATACAATCCATTGCGCAGTATAGCGAAAACGATTTGCAGCGCTTAATGAATGATTCTGGCATTGTACGCAACCGCTTAAAAGTGGAATCCTGTGTGAAAAATGCACATGGCGCACTTAAGATTATTGAACAATTTGGTTCACTCGATGCTTACTTCTGGGGCTTTGTGAATAACAAGCCCATTAAAAATAGCCCGAAGCACATGCAGGACGTGCCGGTTAGCACCGAAATTTCTGACGCCCTAAGCAAAGATTTAAAGAAACGCGGCTTCAATTTTGTTGGCTCCACTATTATGTATGCCTTTATGCAAGCGGTGGGCATGGTGGATGATCATCTGCTTTCTTGCCATAAACATTAACGTCATTGGTGTACTCTTGATTACTGCCACTAAGCAATTAGCAAAAAGCCTAGCTTGTTGAAAAATCTGCTAAGGCCAATATAAAAGGACCCCGATGAACGACATACGATCTGCATTATCTATTGAACGCGGCGATAAAGTTACCCGGCTAGAAGCCTTTGTTGATGCGGCGTTTGCTTTTTCAGTAACATTGCTGGTGATTTCAGGCGACAATGCACCAACCAGTATTGCGTTGTTGAAAGAAGCTATTAAACAAATTCCAACCTATGCTGCCAGCTTCGTTGTAATTATGCAGATCTGGATGAACCATGCCGATTGGAGCCGACGTTTCGGCCTAAATGATGCGGTCAGCGAGCGCTTAAGTTTACTTCTCGTGTTTGTATTGCTAATTTTTGTGTACCCATTAAAAATGGTTTTTGGTTCATTCTTCGCAATGATTTCTGGTGGCTATTTGCCTGCTCAGTTCAACATCAACGCGTGGCAAGAGGTTCCGGTGCTATTCCAGACCTTTGCAATGGGTTTTGGCGGCATGGCACTCATTGTTTGTTTATTATTTTGGCGCGCGGTGCAACTAGCTCCCGCATTACATTTTAGTGCTGAAGAAGTGGGCTATGCAAAACACAAGCGCTTGATGTGGGCCATGGTGGTAGTATTTTCGATTATATCGTTCCTGCTTGCCATCTATATTCCAGCCACCCCTGCATCTGGTGTGTGGATAGGCATGCCAGGTTTCATATTTTTCGGGCTGAACATTGTGCAGATAATACTACGGTGGCGCTACAACAAGAAAGTATCTGCTTAATACGCACCCATATAATCTTTTTTGCCAAGCTCAATGCCATTGTGACGCAAAATGGCATAGGTCGTTGTTACGTGAAAGAAAAACTGCGGCAGGCCATAGCTGAGTAAGTAGGCTTGGCCGTTAAACCGTCTTTCTTTTGGAGTGCCAGGCCGGGTAATGATTTCACGGTTTTCTTGGCCATCAATCTGTTCCGGTTTAATGCTATTGATAAAATCCAAGCTTTGCTTAATCAGTGCTTGACAATCAGCAAATGTTTGCTGGCTGTCTTCCACTTTTGGCACATCTTGGCCGGCTAAGCGCGCCGACACACCTCGCGAGAAATCAGCAGCAATCTGTACTTGCCGAACTAATGGGAACATATCGGGGCTTAAGCGGGCTTGCAGGAACACCGCAGGTTCGATGTTTTTGGCCGTAGCGTGAGCTTCGGCTTTATGCAAAATATCACTAAGACTATTCAGCATTTGGCTAAAAACAGGGACAGATGCGGCGTACATGGAGATGCTCATAAGTGGGTTTCTATGTGGATATGTCGGTTGAGTATAACGTCTTTCCAACACCTAGCGACAAGTAGCAGATGTCGCGTTATTATGGTATCTGTATTATCGTTTACTTCATTTAACTGACAAAGGAAAAATCATGGCTAAGAGTATGGATAAAAAGAAAAAAGACCCAATGAAAAAAGCGGAGAAAACCCTGAAAGAAAAGCGTGCTGATAAAGCTGCCAAGAAAAAATCTTGAGTGCTGGCATGCTAAATTGGCAACAAATTAGCGAGTATGCGCTTAAAGGCAATCTGGCTGCTGAACGAACCGTGCAAAAAAGCGATGCACAATGGCGCGAACAACTCAGCACTGAACAGTTTCGAGTAACACGCCAACACGGCACCGAACGGCCGTTTAGTTCAGAAATATGCAGTTTATTTGAGCCAGGGCTTTATGGCTGCGTCTGTTGCGAAAACCCACTATTTGATGCACAACAGAAATTTGAATCAGGCACCGGCTGGCCATCTTTTACCCAGCCGATGGCTGAAAACGCGATTGCCTACATCAGTGATGAAACACACGGCATGTTGCGCATTGAAACGGTCTGTAATGTCTGCAACGCGCACCTCGGCCATGTATTTCCCGATGGCCCAATGCCAAGCGGCTTGCGCTACTGTATGAATGCTGTTGCACTGCAAAAAATATAGCGCTGCCTTGCTTTAACGATTATCGGTTTTAAATAGCAACCACTTGATTACGACCCTGATGCTTGGCTAAATACAGATTCTCATCGGCTTTAGTCAACATTTTTTCATGGTGTAGAAAATCACTTCGTTCAGTAACACCAATACTGACTGACAAATGCAAGCCGGACGCAAAACTACTACAGTCAATAGCTTCAATAGCAATTCGGACCTCATCGCATTTTTCCTGCGCTGCTTGTAAACTTTGGTCGGGGAAAATTAAAGCAAATTCCTCACCACCCCAGCGTGCGCATAAATCAGTGCCCCGCCAACGGCCTTGGTGCAATTCACCCATAATTTGCTGCATGGTTAAGGCGACTTGCTTTAATGCAATATCACCCACTTGATGCGAATAACCATCATTTACGCGTTTGAAATGATCAATGTCTAATAAGCCAAAACAAAACGCACTTTGTGTCGCTAGTGAATCAGCAAAGTGTTGTTCTAATTTTTCGTCCATGTTCCGGCGGTTTGCAAGGCCAGTTAAGGAGTCGGTGCGAGCTTGATGTTCAAAGGCTTCGGCTTGCTGAGTAATGCGATTATTTAGCCCTTCTAATTCAATATTTTTTTCTTGCAAGCTACGTGTGCGCTGCGAAACAATGCCACTCAATTCACGCTCTCGCGCTTTCAGTTGTTGCAAGCGGGCTTGAAAAAGACCATACATCAATAAAGCAGTTAGTATTAACAGGGCTGGAATGAACCACGCACGCTGATAGATTTTTGGCTCAATTACAAATGCAAGGCTGGCCACTTCATTGCTCCACAACCCGGTGCCTAATGCCGCGCTTACTTTGAAGGTGTAGTGTCCTGGTGGCAGATTGGTAAATTGTACGTTGCGAAGTTGCTCTCGATTAATCCATTGGTTATCAAAACCTTCAAGCTTGTAGCGATAGCGTATTTTTTCAGGTGTACGATACGTTAAGCTGACATAGAATAACTCTAGTTTACGAGTCGTAGATGGCAAGTTAATTTCACCACCAGTAAGTAGCAATGGTTTGTCATCAACCATTACGCTTTCAATCACAACCGGAGGTGGTGCTTGTTGAAAGCGCGACATCTCGTCCGGCTGTACCACTGAAACACCCTTTGCCGTAGCCACCCAAATGCTTCCATCCTTGGCGCGTATGGCAGCCGGCCCAGCACCGCCATTGCATTGCGCGCTACCCATGCCATCGGCTTCAGCAAAACTGACGCTTGCCAATTGTGCCACACGACCATCTGCAACGGCTTCCATGTCGGCGCGTTTTATATAGAGTACGCCACGATTTGAGGTCAACCAAAAATTATTATAAGTGTCAGAGACAATTTGAAAAATAGTGGCCACCGGCAAACCATTTTTTACGCCAATAGCTCGTATTTTCCCATCACGCAAACGAAGAATAGCGCGATCAGTTGCAAGCCATAATGTTCCGTCTGCATCTTCACTAAAGCCAAACACATCTTGCGCCGAAAGATATCTAGATATGTCAATGGCACCGGCTTTGGTGCCATCGATATAACCCAAGCCGTTGGCGGTACCCACCCATATTCGTCCTGATTTTGATTCATACAGACTGGTCACAAAATCACGCGGCAGGCCTTCACTTTCGCCAAAATGAAGCAATTCGCGGCCTTTTTTTCGATATACGCCGCGCGAAGTGCCTATCCATAAATAGCCATTGCTGTCTTCAAGCAATGCACGCACTTGCGAGCCATAAATAGGACTATCAACGCCTATCTCTTCAACGACCTTACTGTTTTTCCAATTTATTAAACCGGTGGAATACATGCCCACCCAAATACTGCCATTTTTTGCTGGCGCAAGGCTCAAAACAGCATCATTCTTCAAGCTATTGTTGTTATCAATACTGCTAATCTTTTCATTCGTGTATTGATTTAAGCCTCTTGAGGTGCCCATGAAGATACTACCGTCATGTGTTTGGGCAATGGCGCGTACATAGTTATCGGTTAAGCCCTGATAATTATTCAGGGTCACAAAAGGCGTGTCAGCAAATCGTACCAAACCGGCATTGGTGCCAGCCCAAAGATTGCCCTCACGATCACTGAACAAGGAACTGACTCGATTATTGGGCAAGCCAGCGCGCACATCCAATTCTTCTAGGCCTCGCGGACCGAGGCGCAAAATACCGCGATTAACCGTGCCCATCCATAGGTTGGCTGCTTTGTCGATGTTTAAGCTGATAACCGCTTCATCTGGAAAATCTGTATTTACTTGCTTAATTTGGCCATTATGTAAGCTATACAAACCATGATGGGTGCCCAAATATAGGCCGCCTTCAGGCGCTTCATAAAACGCGTATACAGCTCCAGCAGGCAGTCCTTGTTTTTCTGTAAAACTTTGCAAGCGGCCATTCTCAATACGCGCCATGCCATTAGCAGTGCCGGCCCAAACCACGTTGTTGTGGTCCAAATATAAGCTGTATAAGCGCTCCGCTGGCAAGCCTTGCAATTTGCCATATCGCGTTACGTTGCCACTCGCATCAATACGTGACAGGCCTTTGCTTTCGTGCGCCACCCAAATAGCGCCCTGCTTGTCTTCGATAGCGGCCATGCATTCATCTTGGGCCAAACCTTGTGCAAGCCCGTAGGTATGTGTCTTGCCATTATCAATGACAGTTACGCCGCCACGTGAGGTGGCTACAATTAATCGCCCGTTGGCTCCTACGCTAACATGGCGAATTCCATGATCTTGTAAGCCAGATAGATTTTTGGGTGTAAACACGCGAAAGTCTTGGCCGTTATATCGCACCAAGCCTTCCCACGTTGCGAACCACAAATAGCCTTCAGGCGTTTGAGCGACTGCATTTACTTGGTTATGTGGCAAACCATTACCTGTTGTCCAGGTTTCACGCGAATATGCCGACAGCGGTTTTTTTTCAAGTGCTCCGGACGCCGTTGTAAAAAACACCAATATCAAGGCAAGTAATATGTTGATACGCGGCATACACTTCCCTTTAATTGCGTTTATATTCAGCGTGAGTATTTTGCCATTGGAGCGAATCAGAAAAAATTAGCATTAACAGCAATGCAACACAGCGTTAATCAATAAAGATAGACACATCTTCTACAGTAACATTTTGGCCACTGCGAATTTTGGCAGTTTTACGCAATTCCTGTCGGCCATCTACGATTACAACGCCACTTGCTACAATCTGTTTGCCAATCCCACCGCTATCGCATAAGCCAACCAGCTTTAAAAGCTGGTTGAGTTCAATATATTCGCCGTCCAACTCAAAACGAACACTAGCCATTAATTGAATACAAAGGTTCGGCGAATGGTAGTGTTTTCGCCATTGCCTTGGTACTTCCAGCGACGTACTGTGTTCAGCACCGATTTATCGAATACATTACGCGGAGACGCGCTAATAATGCGCACATTACTAACCTCGCCGGCACCATTGATAGTAATTTCTGCAACCACTTGGCCTTTGGTGCCTGCTGCAAGGGCTTCTCTTGGATAATCTGGCTGTGGCGTATTCAATGGTACAAGACCCGCTCTGATGGGTGGCGGCGGTGCAATAACAGGTGCAGGAGCAACCACAACTGGCGGTGGGGCAACTACAACTGGCGGCGGTGTATTGATTGGCGCGCTAACAGGCGAATCTATTTTTAATGCGTTTTCCGTTTCTTTTCTGGCAGCCGCCTCTTTAGCCTTAAGTGCTACTTCTTTGGCTTTAGCTTCTGTTTCTAGTCTTAATTTCTCGGCCGCTGCTTTTTCGAGCTCAATCTGCGCTTGGCGGATTTTCATTTTTTCGATATCTGATTTTAATCGTGCTAATGCAGGATGTGATGGATCAGCCATGCGAATCAAGACTTCTAAACGCAAAGCTTCGCGATCATTAAAATTAACAACGGCCTGATCCATTCCGATAACTGCATACGGCAAAATATCCATTATCGCTGTATCCACCGACTCGTCCGGTGTTTTTGCTTTACGTTTCAACGCTAAATAGTATTCAAGTGCGCTGTTGCCGGCTGGCTTATACCAGCGCTGCTCGATTACTGCCTTACTAGCGCGGGCACGCAGCTCTTTTTCTGGCCACTGCATTAAACGATCAACAGAGGTTGTAATTTTTTGTTTTTGGGTCACAGAAGGCACTGCAACAGCAGTTTTATCTTTGTCGCCGCCAGAGCAACCTACTAAGGCAAAGCATACCGATAAGGACAAGCCAAGAGTGATTAACGACCGAAATTTTCTAGGTGAAGTGCTCATGTTGTGCCCAATAGTTGTAGTTGTTTAGATTCAATAGTTATAGTTGTTTGGATTATAGAACAATAAATTTTTGTGGTTTTGTCAACAAATTAACAAAATTTTACCATTGGCACTCGACAAAAGGTTAAAAAACCCTTAATAATGAGGGTGCCCTGTATTAAATGAATGAATATTCAGTATAGGCATAACAACATAAACAAGGTGAAAAATCATGATTAATCGTAAAAAACTTAGCACTGCCGTACATAGTGCCTTGGTTTTAGGCTCTGGTGCTTTAATGGCAACCACGGCAATAGCCCAAGAAACTCCTAAAACACTGGATACGGTGCAAGTTACCGGCTCACGCATTAAACGTGTTGATGCCGAAACCGCTAGCCCAGTATTCTCATTTAATAAAGAAGCCATTGATAAAACCGGCGCACTCACCATCGGCGATTTCCTGCAGGATATCCCATCGGTTTCTGGCGCAGCCACCAACCCTGCTGTTAATAATGGCGGCGGTGCGGGTGAAGCAACCGTGTCCTTGCGTGGCTTGGGCGAAGAACGCACGTTAATCTTGATTAACGGCCGCCGTATCGTCACCAACGA
>JAYTOD010000120.1:0-5483 GCA_043747995.1 Arenimonas sp. | reverse complement strand
GATCAATTGCGTGTGCAAGTAACACAAATGGCGAAAGCGCTTAAGGTGATTGGTTTAATGAACACGCAATTCGCTATTCAAGGCGAAACGATTTATGTCTTGGAAGTAAATCCACGTGCATCACGCACAGTTCCATTTGTATCGAAAGCGATTGGTGTGCCTTTAGCAAAAATTGCCGCACGCTGCATGGCGGATCAATCCTTAGCTTCACAAAACATCACGCGTGAAATCATCCCGAACTATTATTCGGTGAAAGAAGCTATTTTCCCATTTGCTAAATTCCAAAACGTTGACCCAATCCTTGGCCCAGAAATGCGCTCCACAGGCGAAGTGATGGGCGTTGGTCGAACTTTTGTTGAAGCGTTTGGCCGTGCCGAAGAAGCCGCCAGCATTAAGGTGCCGGAAGTAGGCAAGGCATTTGTCTCTGTGCGCGATGCCGATAAATCGCGCTTAGTTGAAGTAGCTGAATTACTGCTGAAAAAAGGCTTTAATTTAGTAGCCACGAGCGGCACCAGCCAGTATTTGAACGCCCAAGGCTTG
Source organism: Arenimonas sp. (assembly GCA_043747995.1). Classification (GTDB taxonomy): domain Bacteria; phylum Pseudomonadota; class Gammaproteobacteria; order Xanthomonadales; family Xanthomonadaceae; genus Arenimonas. Next base: position 4,943 of record JAYTOD010000120.1, on the reverse strand, counting down.
CCATGCGAGTCAATCAATAAAGTGGTTGAAGGTCGCCCGCATATTGTTGATTTAATCAAAAACGGTGAGATTAACTATATCGTAAATACCACAGAAGGCAAAGCTGCCATCGCCGATTCATTTTCAATTCGGCGCGAAGCTTTGCAACATCGTGTGGTGTATTCGACCACTATTCCAGGCGCGAAAGCACTTATTCAATCGATGGAAACACGTAACGATCCACGTGTTTGGTCTTTGCAAGAATTACACAAGGAAGTTCACGGATGAGCGATATTTCGCCACTAACCCACAAAGGTGCAATTCGATTACGCGATGAATTAGAACAGTTGAAAGCAGTACAGCGCCCCAAAGTAATCGCTGCTATTGCAGAAGCACGTGCGCATGGTGATTTAAAAGAAAATGCTGAGTACCATGCTGCGCGCGAACAACAAGGCTTTATCGAAGGTCGAATTCAATCGCTCGAATTTGTGTTATCGCACTGTCAAGTTATTGATGTAAGCAAACTCAACGCCGGCACACGCGTGGTATTTGGCGCAACCGTTGAGCTTGTGGACGTTGATTCGGATAACACGGTGATTTATAAAATCGTTGGCGATCTTGAGTCCGATATCAAGCAAGGTTTAATCTCAATTTCTTCACCGATTGCTCGCGCCATGATTGGCAAACATGAGGGTGATGAAATGACTATTGAAGCACCCGGTGGACAGCGCGAATATGAAATCACTGCGGTGCGATATATCGATTGATATGCCGCTCAAAACACGCCCATTGGTTATTCTGCTACCCGAAAAAAGGCGCTTTGCAGGGCAGGCATTTTCTTCGGCATTTAAAAAACTATCGAAAAAAATGCAAGTTGAAACCCAAGCCGTTTCGGGTGAAATCGCACAACTCAAACGACATTTTCGTATTACGCCGGATACTTGGCCTTTAGCAGCACTTTGTCGTGCAGAAGAGTTCGACGATGCTGCTGGATTTCAATGGCTACGGGCAGACCCGGTGTATTTGCAGGCCGAAATGCATGGTGCACGCATTATGGCCTGGGATAATTTAGCGCTCACTGGTATAGAACAAGCGCAGATATTGAGTGCGCTACGGCCAGTTTTTGGTGATTTTGGCTTTGAGTTTTCTGCAAGCAACAACGGCTATTTTTATTTGCGCGCTTTGCATGGCTCGCCGATTCCTGCATTCACCGCCGCGCCAGATTTACTTGGTTGCGACTTAGTTGAGCATATGCCTACAGAACGAAAATGGTTGGCTATTTTCAATGAATGCCAAATCATCTTGCATAATCATCCGCTGAATGCTGAACGAGCCAGAATCGGGCAAGCCCCAATAAATGGCTTGTGGTTTTGGGCGCAAGGTGAATTGCCAATTACCATAAATCATAATTTCATTGAAGTGCTTAGCGATAATATTGACATTAAAGCACTTGCTGAATTTTCGCCGCAGCTAGCCCTTTGTCAACCAGCCACTAGAGTTTTAATCGATTTACGTGCAACGCGTGATTGGCGTGACGTAGAAGCTGTTTTTAATACTTACGATAAATGCATTTTCGACTTCTCAGACGGCACACAGTGGCAGTGGAAGCCAGCCTATCGCTGGTATTTCTGGCGAAATGAATCACTTCAATTCAACTAAAGGAACTGGAATAACTGGCTTACCTTTATCAATGAATTCGGGCGAAAACGGCAGAAGAAAAGATGCACCTTTGTTTATTGTATCAACAGCGCCATAGTTTGATAGACACAGCGCTTTGTTCGATTCAATTTCGATATCAGAAAGTTTCTCACGAATTTTGACTTTATTCGCGCCCACCAGCAACAGTTCAGAGAATTCACGCGAAAAGGTTTCAACTAATTCATACGCATCTGCGATTGTAGATACTTTACCGCTGTTAAATACTGGGTTTGCACCTTTAGCCCAACGCAGAAAAGCGACAGTCTGTTGATTGCTGGTAGCCTTGGCATCCAGTGCAATCGCTCCCATGCCTATCGGCAACCGAAATGGCCCAGGTACAAATACACCTGCTACTGAAGATATTCCAGACGCTGTGCGAGAAGTTGCGGTAATTCCAGTTAATGCAAAATCAATACGCAGGTCTACATCAATTGGCGAAGTTTTAGGTGTCAAATACTGCCCCAGGCGGTTACACATGGAACGATTCAGTGCATTTGAAATTAAATCAAGTTGAGTTTGGCTAATGTCTTCCGTTCCATCCGGCAAAATCAGTTTTGCGTCTGGCAAAGCATAGCCAGTTAATTCTGTCAGCAATTTAGCATCAACATAAAGAGATACCTGCCGTCCTTGCTCATCAGTAATTAATTCAAGAGGTTTGTCATTAGGTAGCTGCTTACCAACGGTTTTTGGAATGTTGGCACAGGCATTTAATAGTAAGCATAGAGCAAGCGGAATTAGATATTCAGTTGAATTTTTCATAGTGGCTTGCCAATAAAAACATGCCTAAGTATTAACGACGCTTTGTATTTTCTATGTGAAGTAATTCTTAACGCAAATTCAGATTATTCTGATACGTTAACGCCTTGAATAGCCGTATCATAGGCACATGCACGCAACCAATCACATTATGCAACGTAGCTATGACCCGAACATAACTGGCTTGCATGCATCGCCATTAATCAACCGAATCTATGCGGCGCGCGGTTTAATGAATGCTGACGAAGCTGATTTGGCGCTCAGCTATTTACTGCGACCAGAACTGTTGTCATGCATCGAACAAGCTGTAGATTTAGTGTTAGTTGCCATTCAAAACAATAAGCGTATAGTCATTGTTGGCGATTTCGACTGTGATGGCGCAACCGGAACTGCGGTTGCCGTGCGTGGCTTGCAGATGCTTGGCGCGAAGCAGGTATTTTTTAAAGTGCCACATCGGATTTTGCATGGCTATGGTTTAACGCCGTCTTTAGTTGATGAATTAGCTGAGTTTAAGCCAGATTTAATCATTACCGTTGATAGTGGTATCGCTTGTATTCCCGGTATATTGCGTGCCAAAGCTTTGGGCTATAAGGTTTTAGTCACTGATCATCATTTGCCAGGCGAGCATTTGCCAGCCGCTGATGTAATTATCAATCCGAATGTTTTGGGCGATGCGTTCCCAAGTAAATCCTTGGCTGGTGTGGGCGTGATGTTTTATTTGCTTTTAGCTGTGCGAAAATATTTGCGTGAGAAACAGTTGCCAGGTGCTGATGCCGATTTGTCGAGTTTATTAGATTTAGTCGCCATTGGCACAGTGGCCGATATGGTTAAGCTGGATGCTAATAACCGGCGTTTGGTAAGAGCAGGGCTCTCTCGCATCAATCAAGGCCGCTGTCATGCCGGCGTGAAAGCCCTGGCACAAGTAAGTGGCTTAGAATTAAGCTGTATTAGCGAAACCGATATTGGTTTTCGAATTGCGCCAAAAATTAATGCCGCTGGGCGCTTGGAAGACATGTCGCTCGGTATTGAGTGCTTATTGGCTGATACATTATCGGCAAGTTTGGATATGGCAACATCGCTGGCCTCAATAAATTCTGAGCGCCAAGATATTCAACAGCAAATGCTTGATGAGGCCGAACTGGTGGTTGCACAACTATTTGTTGAACCTGCAGAACAAAAACAGTTAGCCTATGTATTTCATCAAGCGCATTGGCACCCCGGCATCATTGGCTTAGTGGCTTCGCGCGTCAAGGAAAAACTTAATCGCCCGGTGCTGGTGTTTGCACCCAGCGAGCAAGGCAGTTTAGAGCTTCGCGGCTCGGCGCGTTCAATTGCCGGCTTTCATATTCGTGATGCCTTGGCGCATATTGATGCCATGCTTCCGGCGCTCATTACACGCTTTGGCGGGCATGCAATGGCGGCAGGGCTTACTTTACCGCTAGAACATTTACCGCGTTTTGAACAGGCATTTATAAATACTGCGCTGCAATGGATTGCGCCGGAATCCTTGGACTCGGTGTTGTGGACGGATGGAGCACTTTTGCCTGAACAGTTAAACCGTGAAACTGCTGAGCTACTCAGCCAATGTGGCCCGTGGGGGCAGGGCTTTGCCGAGCCCTTATTCGACAATATTTTTGAAGTTCGTGCCTGGCAAGTATTAAAAGACAAACACCTTAAACTACAATTGGCATTGCCTGGTCAGCGCTTAAGCTTTAGTGGCATTTACTTTAATGGCTGGCAAGGTAGACCACCCGATGACGTCATACGGGCTGTGTATCATCTGCAGAGCAATGATTTTCGTGATAAACGCGATTTCCAGTGTTTAATTCGACATACAGAAGCAGTTCAAGTCTAAGCTCTGCTAAAATAGGCACTTAGAATTTTTTGAGTTAGGCATCATGGAATTGAATCCAATACGCAACCATATCGCCGATTTGCAAGCGCGTGTCGCTTCGCTTCGGGGGTATCTTTGACTTCGACAGCAAAGTTGAACGCTTAGAAGAAGTTAATCGCGAATTAGAAAGTGCTGAAATCTGGAATGTGCCTGAAAAAGCCTTAGCGCTAGGCAAAGAACGCGCCAGCTTAGATAAAAACGTATCCGGTATCCGTGACACATTAACCGGCTTAGATGAAGCCTTAGAATATCTCGAACTCGCTGAAATGGAAGACGACCAGCTGATGGTCAACTCCATCACGGTCGATGTTCAGATTATTGCAGCGCATATCGATAAACTCGAATTCCGCCGGATGTTTTCAGGTGAGCTCGATCACGCAAATTGCTTCGTTGATATTCAATCCGGTGCCGGTGGCACAGAAGCGCAAGACTGGGCCGAGATTTGCTTGCGTATGTACTTGCGTTTCTGCGAGGCGCGTGGCTGGCAAACTGAACTAATGGAAGCCTCAGCAGGTGATGTGGCTGGCATTAAAAGTGCAACGTTTCGGGTTGAAGGCGAATACGCTTACGGTTGGCTAAAAACCGAAATTGGTGTGCATCGTTTAGTACGCAAATC
>JAYTOD010000119.1:0-4963 GCA_043747995.1 Arenimonas sp. | reverse complement strand
TTTACTTGGCCAAGAATTTGCGGCTCACCAAGAATCAACGAATCTAATCCCGATGCAACACGAAATAAGTGTTTAACGGCATCAATATCGGTGTGGCTATACAGGTGGCTGTTCAGTGTTTCAGGGGCAATTTCGTTGAAATTGGCAAACCACTGCGCCAACGTATGCTCATCTTGCAGGCTGGTGTGGCAGTAAATTTCTGTGCGATTGCATGTGCTTAATAGCACTGCTTGTTCAATTCCAGGCAGCGCTACAATCTGCTTAAGCATTTGTTCTTGTTGGGTTTCGGCCACACTCACACGCTCGCGCAAGCTAACCGGCGCGGTTTGGTGATTCAGCCCAATAACAACAAATGACATACTTTTACTCTAGCAATGACGGCTTATTTTAGCCTGTGTACACTGTGTTGTATGCGCCCATTTCCCCTAATGCTGTTTTTTTGCTACTTTTTTGCACTCATGCCTAGCGTTTCAAGTGCTGCTGTTAATGATTCTGCCGGATTGTCAGCGCAACAGTTGGAAGGCTTATTGCAAAGTGAATTTGCCTTTCAAGCAGGTGAATTTGAGCGCGCATTGTCTTTTTATAAAGATCGCCCAATGCCATCACTAAGCATTGATGAATTAGTTCGCAGCAGTCAGCTGGCGATGGTGTCAGGTAATTCTGCATGGCTGCGTGAGGCGCTTGCTACGCCTGCTGGCTTAACTGCACTGAAACACAAGGAATTGCTAGCGCTGCGTTTTACGCTTGCCATACGCGCCAATGATGAATCTATGGCTTTGCAGGCTTGGCAGGCATTAATGGCTTTGCCAGAGGCCGAAGGCATCGAAATATCGCATGAAATTATTGATAAGCATGAAACGCAATTTCAAGCTATGCTGAAGCGCATTTTGCAAAATTATGCACAACTACCTAAGCTCAGTAATACCGAATTATATGAATTGTATTTATATGCCTTCCAATGGCAAATTCCGGCAGTGACTGAACAGCTTTTAAAGCGAATGCCGGTGACCAGCAATGAAGCAAAAATTGCACAACTCATGCACGTTTGTTTTTCAAGGAAAACAGAGACATGTATGGCTCAAATAGAGGCAGTTGATCCGCTAAGTTTTGATAAATTAGAGCAGCGGTCTATTTTAAATATTGCTCAAAAATCCGGATTAGATGCGCAGTCATATCGTTGGTTGATAGAGCAAACACAAGATAGCAATAGTTATTACCAACGCATTGTTTTGTTGAGTAAACAATGGGATGAAAAAAGAGCGACTCAGCTGATTGCTGAGATTGAGGCTGATGCTGGCTTGAATACGTTTCAGCGTGCGGCGTTGCGTGGCTCGGTTGCCGAGCTGCAAAAAGATTGGCCGAGCGCAGAAAAATATTATCGTGAGGCACTGGTCTTGAATACCCCAACAACAGCCGCTGTTAGATTGGCAGTGGTACTTTTTCGACAAAGGAAAATAACCGAAGCATTGGCTTTGCTTGCAAAAATTCAGAGCGATGTAACGCTCTCAGACGAAATTCGACGCGATGCATTTTTTACTGAAATTCAATTCCAAAAGCTCAGTGGCGCGAATAACGCAATGCTCCAAAAAGACCAGAATGCAGTGTATCAGCGGGCATTAGTGATATGGCCGCGGGCGCAAAATATTCGCTATCAGTTTGCGATGCGATTATTCAATCAAGGTCAAATAAATGCTGCATTACAGCAATTGCAACGCATTATTAAAGCCGCGCCTAGTGATGTTGATGCATTAAATGCTTACGGATATACCATCGCTAAAGAATTGGATCAGCCTCGCAACGCTTTTAAGCCCATTCAACAAGCATTTTTGATTTCGCCGAACCGTGCCGAAGTTCTAGATAGTTATGGTTATGTGTTGCATAGGTTGGGACGCAATGATGAGGCCTTGCCGGCATTGCAAAAAGCTTGGAAATTAACGCCTTCAGCAGTCACCGCTGGGCATTTGGTCAATGTGTTTTTGCAATTGGGCGATAAACAGCAAGCACAGGATTTTCTCAACAAAGGCTTGCAGCTAGATGGACAGGAAGCGGAATTGATTAAGCTCAAGGTGCTTTTACCTTGAAATATGCGGCCTTGTCACTGTTGTTATTTTTAGTGGCCTGCGTATCGGTGCCACATCAACCGGATGTCGTCAATCGAGATGCCGTTCGCGCGCACTATCTGGCTGAACACATAAACTGGTCTTTCAACGGGCGGATAGCCTATTCGCATGAGGGAAAAGGCGGCTCAGCGCAAATTCAGTGGCAACAAAATGGCGCGGTTTCCGATGTGCGCATCAGTGCGCCGCTAGCGATGGGTTCGGTACGCATCCGTTTCGATACCGACAGTGCTCAGTTATTTGATGCAAACGGTCGCCAATTGCGGGTGGGAAAAACAGATGTGATGTTGCGGGAGCTTTTACAGATGCCCATGCCGAGTAGCAATTTGGCCAGCAGTTTGCGTGCATTTTGGCCTGAATCGCCTGAGCAAAACGCTTCCGCGGCGTTGGGCGTAGTCGCGATTGCCGATTGGTCATGGAACTATACGAGCTGGCGCAATGAACCGGTTCGCTTGCCCGGAAAAATCGAGATTCAACGTGACCAAACCCGGCTTCGCATTATCATCGACCAATGGCGGGAACTTCCCGATGACTGAATTTGCTTGGAGCGAATGGTCTGCGCCGGCCAAACTGAATTTGTTTCTGCGAATTACCGGCCAGCGCGCGGACGGATATCACAATCTGCAAACGGTTTTTCAGCTCCTGCAATGGGGTGATTGCGTGCGCCTGAAGTTGCGCACAGATGGCATTATCAGCAATTCAACAAGCATGCAATACGGTGTTGCGCCTGAGCAAGATATCACTGTACGAACTGCTAAAGCCCTGCAAGCGCAAACAGACTGCCGATTAGGGGTTGAAATCGAGGTTGATAAGTGCATCCCATTGGGCGGTGGATTTGGCGGTGGCTCAAGCAATTCAGCCACGGTTCTGGTAGCGTTGAACCATCTTTGGCAATTAGCGTTAAGCACTGCACAATTAGCCGAGATTGGGCTAACACTTGGCGCAGATGTACCGGTATTCGTGCACGGGCAGAATGCATGGGCTGAAGGGATCGGGGAAATCTTAACGCCAATTCAACTGCCAGAAGCGTGGTTTTTATTGATTGATAGCGCTGTGCATGTGTCAACCCATGAACTTTTTCAGTCTGCGCAATTGACGCGAGAACAAAAATTGGTGAAAATAGAGGGCTACGTAAGTGGTTCGTTGCTCGAAAATGCATTTGAACCGGTGGTTCGCCAGCTTCAACCTCGAATAAATCGAGTTTTTGAAAGCATGGCGAACATTGGGAAAGTTGCGCTAACAGGCAGCGGAGGTGGTTGTTTTATGCGTTTTACTTCGCAAGAAGTAGCATTAGTCGCACAAAGCCAATTGCCTGATGGATACCGCTCTTGGGTGGTGAAGTCAGCACCGGAATCGCCGCTTTTGCAGTCTTTGGTGCAAGCGCAGCGAGAGTCCATTACATAAGAAATTGGGGTGTCGCCAAGAGGCCCAAGGCACCAGGTTTTGATCCTGGCATCCGTAGGTTCGAATCCTACCACCCCAGCCAATTTCTCACTATGCACGTTAAGGGTTATCAATGAGTAAGCAAAATATGCTCGTTTTCTCGGGTAATGCTAACCGCCCCTTAGCACAGGCAGTATGCCGTGAGCTTGGTGTTCCGATGGGTAAAGCCTTAGTGGGTAAGTTTTCTGATGGCGAGGTTCAGGTTGAAATTGAAGAGAACGTTCGTGGTCAGGACGTGTTCGTAATACAGCCGACCAGTGCGCCTACTGCTGAAAACCTTATGGAATTACTGGCCTTGATTGACGCCTTAAATCGAGCCGCAGCCCTCACGGTGACGGCTGTTGTACCGTATTTTGGGTATGCACGGCAAGATCGTCGCCCGCGTTCGGCGCGTGTGCCAATTACTGCCAAAGTTGCCGCCAAAATGTTTTCAGTGGTTAATGCCGATCGTGTTATTACTATGGATTTGCATGCTGAGCAGATTCAAGGCTTTTTCGATATTCATGTCGATAATGTCTATGCGTCTCCGCTTTTATTAGCCGATATCTGGCGCAATCATGGCACTGAAAACGTTATTGTGGTGTCGCCCGATGTAGGTGGTGTGGTACGAGCTCGTGCTATAGCTAAGCGCTTGGATGATGCTGATTTAGCTATTATTGACAAACGCCGTCCGCGTGCCAATGTCTCAACGGTGATGAACATCATCGGTGATGTATCTGGCAAAACCTGTGTCATGGTTGATGATATTGTTGATACCGCCGGCACCTTGTGCGCTGCTGCCAATGCCCTAAAAGCGCAAGGCGCAGTAAAAGTGGTGGCGTATTGCACACATGCAGTGCTTTCCGGAGCTGCAATTGATAACGTGATGAACTCGTCGCTGGATGAGTTGGTGGTTACCGATACTATTCCATTGAGTGAAGCAGCAAAAGCCTGTAGCCGAATTCGCCAGTTGAGCGTTGCAGAAGTGTTAGCTGAAACTATTCGCCGTATTGCCTTGGGTGAATCGGTTAGCTCGTTGTACGTAGATTAAAAATTTTGTGAGTGGGTGTTCACGTTTGTTGTGAATAAAAACTCAAGCAGTACTCACTTGGTCGCGTGTGAGTAAATCCCCCGCTGTGAGGCGGTTATTTTTTTAAAAGGTACTATTTATTTATGTCAGAACATACAATTAATGCAAATGTCCGTAATGATGAGGGCAAAGGTGCGAGCCGCCGCCTTCGTCATGCCGGTCAAGTCCCAGCCATCATCTATGGTGGTAAAGGTACTCCAGAATTGATTCAAATCGAACACAACCACCTTTGGCATGTTAGCCAAAGCGAATGGTTCTATGCCTCAATTCTAAGTGTGAACGTTGCTGGTAAATCCGAGCAAGTATTGTTGCGCGATTTGCAACGTCATCCATA
>JAYTOD010000118.1:0-8755 GCA_043747995.1 Arenimonas sp. | reverse complement strand
CCGTTGTTGGCTTCAATCCTTGGCGTACTATTTCTCAATGACCACGTTGGCATTCGGGTTTGGATTGGTGGTGCGTTGGTGCTTTCTGGCGTGCTGGCCATTGCATTGCGCAATCTGCAAAAAGCCAAACCAGAACCCCCAGCGGCCGCTGATTTGGTTTGATTGCATCATAAATTTACGTACAGCATTCGGCGCGCCAAGGCACGCCCTATGCTTCAATACATTTTTATAGGGCGTGCCTTGGCGCGCCGAATGGTTTTAATACCACTTTAAATAAGGGCCCTTTCGGGCCCTTTTCAATTAAACGTGTGGAACCCAATCATCTTTCTCATTAGGACGCAAAATCCAACGGCACAGCGCCGGTAGGAATACGATGGCAGCTAGCATGTTGACCACAAACATAAAGGTCAGCATAACGCCCATATCGGCTTGGAATTTCAGGTCGGAGAATATCCACATTGCCACACCTACAGCCAACGTGAGCGCAGTATAGAAAATCGCAATGCCGGTGGTCTTCAAAGCAATGAAATAGCTTTCCGACAGGGTTTTACCTTGGTTCATGGCTTCACGCATACGCGCAAAAATGTAGATGCCGTAGTCAACACCAATACCCACACCAAGCGCAACTACGGTTAGCGTATTAACTTTCATGCCAATGCCCAATTCAACCATTAAGCTGTGGCCAAGTTCAGTCACCAACATCAACGGCAAAGTGACACACAAGGCTGCGCGTGGGCTTTTGAAACTAATCCAGCACATCGCAAACACGGCGCCATACAGCAACCAAAGAATCAGATGCTCTTTCTCACGCACGGTGTCGTTGGTGGCGGCTTGCACACCCAGAGGGCCGGTAGCCAAACGGAAGTTCACTTGATCAGTGGTGTATTCCTCGCCGTTTTCCTGTGCTTTGGCTATTGCCGCATCACGCTTTTTGGCAAAGCCCACTTCATAGGCATTATTGTCAGTCCGGAATTTCTTGGTTTCGGCAACAATGCGATCAATGGTGGTGGATTTATGATCTTTGGTGAAAATCGTGACTGGAATAGCTGAGCAATCGGCATTCAACAAACCGGAGTCGGTTTCAAAACTTTGCGTCGATTGCCGCAATGTGTCTGGATCGCGCGGCAACACTTTCCAACGCATTGAACCATCGTTCCAGCCTGCATTAACCATTTTAGCGGCCATTGGCAAGGTAATGACTTGTTCAACACCCTCAACATTGGCCATATGCCATGCGAAGCGGTCAATCGTTTCCATCGCTTTATAGCTAGTAGTGCAGGCTGATGGGCCGGCTTCCACAATCACGTTCATGGTGTCAACGCCGAGCGCGAACTTCGAACTGATTAAACGCGCATCTTGGTTGTAACGCGCTTCAGGGCGTAATTCAGCAACGCCTTGTTGTGCATCGCCAATCATCACCTTGTTGCCATACATCCAAGCGCAGGCCCAGATAATAGCACCAATAGCTAATACCGTAGCAGCCGCTTTCGGCCGTGACAGCTTCGCTAAGGCAACCCAAATTTTGTCGAACTGGGTTAATTGCCGCAAACGGAATGCACGCTTTTTTTCGAGGTTACGCAGTTTGGTGTAGCTAAGCAGAATGGGCAATAAAATCAAATCAGTCAGAATAGTTAGCGCCACACCAACTGTGGCGGTAATCGCTAACTCGCGAATCATTTGAATTGGAATCACCATGATGGCGCCAAAACCGATACAACCTGCCAATAGCGCCACGGTGCCTGGGATTAGCAAAGCATGGAAACTGCGGGTTGCGGCGGTTAAAGGATCAACCGCAAATTTCTCGCGTTCACGCAATTCTTCAACAGTGCCTTCTTCAAGTCCACCAAAGAAAATTTCGCCACGGAATCGGTTAATCATTTGTTCGCCATGGCTAACTGCTATAGCGAAAATCAGGAATGGAGTCAGCATATTCATGGGGTCAATGCCGAAGCCCATGAGTTTTAATGCGCCCAACATCCAGATTACCGACACCAAAGCCGCTAAAACGGTAAGCGAAGCGAGCTTGGCGGAACTGGAATACAAGAACAGCAACAACCAAGTAAATGCAATCGTTAGCAAAAAGAATTTGATTACACTCATTGCACCATCAGAAATATCGCCAACCATCTTGGCGAAACCGATAATGTGCACACTGGTATTTTCGTTTTCGTATTTTTTCCGAATGCCCTCTAATTCTTTGGCAACCACGTTGTAATCGAGTTTATTGACATTACTTTCAGGAATTAGGTCGGCCCAAACCATTGAACCAGAATAATCCTTAGCCACTAAGCGGCCCACAATACCTGCCTTAACGATATTGCCTTTGATTTTGGCAAACTGCTCAGGGGTTGCTTCGAAGCCTTGCAAGTTCGGCGTAAAATCTTGTGGAATCACATTGCCGCCACTTAAGCCATCTTCAACCACTTCAATAAAGCGAACGTTTGGTGTGAACAATGAACGTGCCTTGGCGTCATCGGTTGCTTCAAGGTTAATCACGTCATTGGTGATGTTTTCCAGCGTGGCCATATATTCTTTGGAGAACATATTGCCGTCTTTGGCTACAACAGCAATAAGCACACGATTGGCACCGCCGAAATCTGCCATATAATCGGTGAACGTGCGCATGTATTCATGCTGCAGCGGCACTTGTTTATTGAACCCAGCATCCACTTTCAATTGACTGGCGAAGAAAATCATCACACCAGTAATCAGTACAAATAAGCCAAGTATAATGGCGCGATTTTTAAATATTACTTTTTCAGCGATGTCGTCAAATTTACTCATAAATACTCCATCACTTCATACGGTATGTAATATGGCCTAAATCTGAAGTAAGCAGATAGCCAGTATTGTTGGGGATAATTGCGGAAAATGCCGGGCCTTGCCCTGTACTGATTTGCACGTGGCGCATACTGAAAGCCTTTTGATTTGGCGCGCGAACGTACAGTGATCCATTGCTTCCAACTAAAACGACAGTACCATCTTCAGCAACTGTTCCACCTTGCAAACTTATGTCGGTACTGCTCTCGATTTTAGTCCAGCTATTGCCCGCATCTGCTGATTCAAAGACATTGCCGCGCAATCCGAAGGCGAGGATTTTTTCAGCGCCTAAGGAAATTAAGCCAAACATGGAGCCGCCATACGGCAAGCGAATCTTCTGCCAACTAGCGCCTTCATCGCTAGATCGGAAACCTGCACCACGCTCACCCATTACAATCAACAACCCGGATTCAGTACGCGTGATGGCATTTAAATGCGGATCAGATTCTGCAGCCAGTTGTAAATCACTGTCGCTGAATGCACCGCTTGAGCTAGCCACCAGATCTTCTGCTGCACTTACAGAGCGAGAACCAGATACACTTAATGCCTGCCAGTTTACGCCTCCGTCTTGGGTTTTCAACAACAGACTATAGGCACCTACTGCATAGCCGGTTTTCTCATCAACAAATATAGTGTCAAGAATGGGCGAGCCATTGGTAATTTCTTGGCTATCGGCCGACCACGGCTGCACCCGCTGGCTTTGCCAAGTTTTACCGGAATCGGCGGAATGCAAAATCACACCATCGTGCCCTGCTGCCCAAACATTGGCGCCTTGCGCGCTAACCGTTGTAAGTGTTGAGCGGGTTGGCGTTTTTGATTGTTGCCAGTTATCACCATCAACTGATGTAATGATATGCCCACGTTCGCCAACTGCAACGAAACCGGTGTCGGTTTTAGCAATATCAAGCAATAAACTGTGTTGTGCTTTCGGTAAAATTTCCGAGGCACTGGTTGCTGGATCGTCTTTATTTATTTCTAAAGACAACGCAAACAACGGGATTGTTAAGATTGTTACAGCGCCAATAATGCGCCATGAAGTATTTGGCAATTTAGCCATTTTGATGTCTCCCACGTTGGGATTCCTGCAAAAAAAACCGCGCCCGAAGGCGCGGTTTTGTTAATTAACGCACGCCTTCGTTACGCAAATTTTGCGGTGTATAGTCGCTTGGTGCGCTTTGGAATCCGAAGTTAAATGGTTTTTCTTCGTTGTCTAACAAGCCAGCAATATAGCGGCCTGATTTCAAGTCGTGGTGAGTTTCGATAGTTGCCCAGAACACGGGAACTTCGTAGTAGTTGACTGACGGTGCTTCAGAATAACGCCACAATTTACCTTGTCCGTCATAATGATCAACCATCAAAATTTGCCAGCTATCTTCATCCACATAGAATGTGCGGCGTGAATTGATATGACGCTGACCAGCTTTTAAGGTTGCATCCACTACCCAAACACGGTGCAATTCATAACGCAGAAGATCGGGATTTAAATGGTTAGGACGAATAAGATCTTTCACCTTGATTGAACCGCTATGGGCTTTATAGGAATTGTATGGCACATACATTTCTTGCTTGCCAACCAATTTCCAATTGAAACGATCCATCGCACCATTGAACATATCTGTCATGTCGTTGGTACGCAAGCCATCTGTTGCGGTGCCAGGGTTATCATATGCTACGTTTGGCGCCAAACGAACACGACGCTGACCCGGATTATATACCCAAGCTTTACGCGGCGATGCCACTGAATTCAAACTTTCATGCACCAACAAAACCTGACCAGCCAAACGCGCCGGGCCAAGTACTTCTTGTTTAAAGTACAACAAAATACTGTTGATGTTTTCAGAGGTATTGCCTGGCTTGTAGTACAAGCCTAAGCCGTCTTCGCGCAAGCGAATTAGCGTGAATGCACCCGATGCAGAAGGTGCCGCTTGATTAGCAAAGCGTGAAAAAGATGAGCCTTTAAACTTCAGCTTATGATTCCAAATAACTTCCTGACCATTTTGTGGAATTGGAAATGGAATACCTTCCGCGCAATTTTTGATACCTTCACCATTTGCAACCATCTGACATTGGGTAGCATTTTTAGCAGTGAAATCGTAGGTGCGTTGCGGAGATGATGCAGAGCGGCGTGTTTGATATACATTCATTTTGAATGTTTTGTATTTTGCCAACATCGCCTCTTGGCCCGGTGAAAGTTTGTCAGCATATTGCTTTGCATTTGCAGGCGTAATGCTAAATTCTACTTTATCGGCAGCAAATGGGTCTGGGTGAAACATGCCCACTTTATAGCCCGCAACCGGCTTGGTGATACCACCGGTCCAAGCAGGAATAGCGCCACCATTACCGGCTTTCTCCGCACCTAGTGGCGTTAGAGATTTGCCTAATTGCGATGCTTTATCAGCACTTACTGCAGCTGAACCAGCTTGAGCGATTAAGAGTCCTGCGCTCGCCATTATGGCAAGCGCGGATTTATTTAGAGTTATTTTCATTCGTATTTTCCCTCCCAGGATTGTTAGAACGAGTATTTCACGGAGAATGAGTAGAAGTCGCGATCATAAATCTGATTTAGACTCCCTGCTCCCGAAAAGGCAGTGTAGCTTAAATCGAAGACAAGGCTGTTTAAATAGTTGGCTTCAACACCTAAAGTTAAAGATTTACGCCCTTCTAAGAAATTGCCGCCTGGGCCTGGGGTAATACCTTTAACGTCGTGGTTAAATGCGATACGCGGCGATAAGGTAACCGGTGTACCAAATACACTGTTGTAATCGGCTCTTGCAGCTAAACGATAGCCCCATGAGAAGTCGGTTGGGAAACCATTTTCTAAGGTTTGCGGATTACGCAAGCAGCCTGGCAACAACACACTACCTGGCAAACCTGCTAGTACATCGGCCACGTCACAGCCACCGCCGGTATCTGTGCCTTCACCTTCATAACGCAATACCGATGGATCTTCAAGATCTACCTGCGTTGCACCAATTTCACCGACTAAAGCAATTTGCTCAGCACCCAATACTTGCGGGAATGCTTTGGTGAAAGTCATTTGCAATTGGGTCATTTGGTGTTCACGCCAGCCTTGAATGTATTGGCCTGGAGCTGCTGATGTACAGCCTGGCAACAATTGGCTGCAGAAACGCGCTGCAGGAGGTGCGCTACCGGCAATTAATGCCTGGTTAATTGGGCTTAAGCCGGCAAATAACACTTCAACGTCATCAATTTGCAAAGGCACATTCGGACGATAACTGACCTCGCCCTGCCAAGCCACACCACCTGGAAGGGTGGTATTGAAGCTGACGCCAAACAAATGAATATCTTCTGGGTATTCAACAATCAATCCAGCCGAGTTGGCGGCCGGCACAGGCAAGATCACCGTAGCGGCGCGGCCCGACAACAGCGGCACGCGGCTGTGATAATTCATGGCATAGAAACCAAATTCGGTTTGGTTTAATGCCTCTGCATACCAGCGCAAAGCTAAGCCGAATTGGCCGGAATTACGTGCTTTATTATCAGCCAATCGCGGGCCAGCGGCACCGCAGGCAGCCGCCAACAGGGCAGTAGCGGTGGGCGCACCATACAAGGCGGATAACTCAGCGAAACGATCAGAATTACCAACATTGGTTTGCACAGCCACTGTACCTGCACCCGTTTTGCAAGTGGACGCATAATTTTCAGGGTTGTTTACTGGCTGAGTGACGGTACCGAAGCCCAGCATGATGTAGGTGCCACCCGGAGTTGCGAAATCGTTGGTGCTGAAGTAGGTGCCTGACGGATCGGCTTCAACAGGGCGCCAATTCAATTGGTAATAGGCTTCCATAGATACGGCATCACTGAACTTGGTGGAAGCCCACAGCATATTGGTTGGAATGAACGCTTCTTTCAATTCAGCGCCCGCCACACGCAAGCGCGACAAATCAACTGGGTTGATAACGTTAATACCATTTTGAATAAAGGTACTTTCACCCCAACTTAGCACCTGCTTACCAAAACGGACCGAACCACTGACTTCGTCGTTCGCGCCTAAAGCATAATTTTTGTACAAGAACGCATCGTATAGACGGAAAGAAGTGCCTACTTTATCCAAAGCCGCTTGGCTCAGATCTTTGCGGTCGTTGTTTTCAAAGTCATAAAAATAACTGGCTCGCGCAAATGCACCCCAGCTTTTATAAGACACTTCGAGTTCGGAAGTGAGTTTGAAGGCGTTTGAAAATGCATCGCCTTTTTCATATTTAACATTGCCGTCATCGCGGTTAGCCGAAAAACGGCCTGGTGCAGCAATTTGCACCGCTGATCCTGGAAATCTACCTAAAGCCGCTAATGGGCCAGGCAGTAGTTGGCCTTGCAAGGCAATTAATGGATTTAAATTTGCTTTACCAATCAAGCCTTCAGCTGGATCA
The DNA here is from genome assembly GCA_043747995.1 of Arenimonas sp. Classification (GTDB taxonomy): domain Bacteria; phylum Pseudomonadota; class Gammaproteobacteria; order Xanthomonadales; family Xanthomonadaceae; genus Arenimonas. The sequence goes on along the minus strand of JAYTOD010000118.1, from coordinate 1,547 downwards.
TCAGCACGAATCGAAATGCCGTAGGAAACGGTAGTATCAAAACTACCTTTCAACTCACCATTTTCAAAATCAAATGCTTGAGCCATGGGAGTAACAAATAAACCGATTGCAACAGCGGCTGCAAGCGGTGAGCGTGTAATCAATCGATTTAAATTTTGCATTTTTTTCATGGGTATATGTCCAGTTTTTGTTAAGTATTTCCGCACCACTTACAAGCCGTCAAACGCACCATGACTCTCTCTTCATGATGAGTAAAAACTCTAATCTCAACTTGCAAATGCCACCTACACGGAACTCGCTCCGTTCTGACATATTAAGTTATCGTTAGGAAAATGCAATACCCCAGCGTACGGAAAGTGTAAATAAAGCTATTATTTTGCCTTTGGCTTAGCCAATACCTGGCTTAGAATCACATATCCGACGGTAGCAGACAGCAAAGAGCCTGATAAAATACCCAAACGGTGGGTTAGCAAATACTCAACATGGTCGGCATCAAAAGACAAAGACCCTACAAAAAGGCTCATGGTAAAGCCAATACCACACAAAGTAGCCATGCCGAACAGCATCTTCCAGTTCAATGAACTATCCATTTTGGCAATGCCTAGCTTAACGCCGGCCCAGATAAAGCCGAACACACCTATTTGCTTGCCAATAAACAAACCTGCCGCAATGCCCAACGGCACCGGCTCGAATAAATTAGCCACACTCAGGCCCTGCATAGGCACGCCGGCATTGGCAAAGGCGAAAATCGGCAGAATGGCAAACGCTACCCACGGGTGTAGTGTGTGTAACAACTTCTCGGAGGCGCCATCACCTTCATCCCTGCCAAGTGGAATCAGCAGCCCGAGAGCAACGCCTGCTATGGTGGCGTGAATCCCGGAGTTAAGCACAGCCAACCAAAGTAAGATGCCAAAAAATAGGTATATCCAAAGATTTTTGACGTTGAAGCGATTCAAAGCCAGCAAAACACCAACTAGCGCGCAAGCGCTAACTAAGCCCATTGTTGATAGTTGCTCGGTATAAAACACCGCAATAATGATAATAGCGCCCAAATCATCGGCTACAGCAATGGCCAATAACAGCATCTTTAGTGCCATCGGTACGCGTGAGCCAAGTAAACTTAAAATTCCCAATGCGAAGGCAATATCGGTTGCGGCAGGGATGGCGGTGCCGTGCATCGCCGCCGCATCACCCCAATTGATGCCAGCATAAATCAGCATCGGAACTGCCATCCCGCCCAAGGCCCCAATCAAAGGCAAGCTTATATTGGCGCGATCCGCAAACTGGCCTTCAACGATTTCCCGCTTAAGCTCTAAGCCCACCACCAGAAAGAAAATTACCATCAGGCCATCGTTAATCCAATGCGAAACAGATTTATCCAAACTGAGCTGACCAAAACCCAGTTTAAAATGCGTTTGCAGGCCAGCTAAGTAATCTGCACTTAACACTGAATTTGCAACAAGCATAGCCAACACAGTGGCAGCCACTAAGACAATACCACCAGCTGCTTCCATTTTCATAAACGCATTTAATGACGCAAGCGCGCG
>JAYTOD010000117.1:0-13637 GCA_043747995.1 Arenimonas sp. | reverse complement strand
CGAGTGAAAATTTTGGCCTGCGCTTTCAAGCCAATACGCGAAGCAACAATTCCCTCGCCCGCACGTGTATCGAGCTTTGGCGTTAGTATAAGCGTACGCATGCCGCGTTCGTGGTAGTTATATGCGCTTTGCAATAGCGTAGTAGTTTTACCGGCATTCATGGTGGAATAATAAAAATACAACTTAGCCACGGCATTTCCTGTTTATAATCTACTACCTATTATGGCTTATCTTTAGGCTTAATCGGTACAAGTTCACCCATTGTTGCTATGCCAGTAGGTAGTGCTTTCCATGCCACACTTTGCCACTTCCAATACATTTCCGGCTTCCAAAATTTTTCTTGATAAAACTGGTCGCCGTTAATATCAATCGGCATACCACCTGGCCCAGGAATTTGAATCTTCAACACACCCACATAGCCAGTGCGACTGCCAGTAATATTGCGGCGATCACGCTCTAAAATATTTTCTATACGGCGTTTTGCAACTTTATCACCGTATTTGTCATAGATTGCACGGCCTTTTTCAATAGCTTGCAAGCGCTCATCCACGTTTAACGCAGCCCAATAGTTTTCGCGCTTGGCCACTAAGTCTTTGTAAAGCCGCTCGGCGGATAAATCAATCCATGCATAGGCTTCAATCCTATTTTGCTCAACACCTTCGCCTTTCCATAACATTTCAGCTACCATCGCTTGCGAGGGTTTGTCGGCATAATAGGCTCCCTTGCGAAACTGCCGTAAGGCCTCTTCGAAATGGCCTTTCTGATAACTCTGCATACCTAATGAGCGTGAATTCAGATCGGGATGGCTAGCCATGAAACTGCGCGATTTAACGATGAATACATCATCACCTTGCTCATTTGTTTTATCGGTAGCGGATGTAGCATAGCTTGTAAGCAATGCTGCAGCAAAAAAAATACTGGCTAGAGTTTGAGTTCGATAGTTCATCATTAGGTAATCCGTGCTGTTAATTATGGGTGTTACTGAAAATTATTTAAGCATTTTAGCGCCCGGTTCAATACAATGAATGTGCCGTAAGTCAGGAGATTGCAAAGCATCGGCGCAGGCTAAACTGGTCTAGCGGGCTGGCGATGTTTAAGAAATCTAAGGCTTTAATGAACTCGCCATCTATAGGGGCTTCACAGGCAATTGGTAAGCCAGAAATGGGGTGGGTAAATTGTAACCGCCAGGCATGCAACAGCATACGATGCACACCTTGCATGCGAAAAGCGCGGTTATGTCGGCCATCACCATGGCTGGTGTCACCGATTAAATGGTGCGAAATATGTTTCAGATGCCGGCGGATTTGCCGAAAGCGGCCGGTGATGGGTGAGCATTGCATCAGTGCATAGCGTGAACTTTCATGCGTAGTACTCGGCGTACTCACTTCAGCGCAGGCAATACGTTGGAACTCGGTGACGGCCGATTTCTTGTCAGGCTTGCCAGGGCCGCCATCAAGCGCATAATCTACCGTAAATTTTTCATCTGGCCAGCCGCGGCAAATAGCTAAGTAGTCTTTTTGAACATCCCTGCTCATAAAGGTTTTACCTAGCATGGATGCAATCTCAGCATTAAATGCAATCAGCACACAGCCGCTGGTGGCTCGATCAAGGCGATGGATTAAATGTACTTTGTTTTGAAACTGATCACGCAAACGATGCAATAAGAAATCATCTTCACCACGCGATAAGCTACTAGCGTGTGCCATTAAGCCGGCTGGTTTATTGATGACTGCGCAATACGCATCTTGAAATAAAACCGCTATCGACTCATCACTCACCACACACTACTCACAACTTGCGTGGCCAAGCAAACACGAAGGCTAGTGCTGCCAAACTGGCCAAGGCTATGGCCCATTGATGATGATTGGAAAGCACATACAACACGCTGGCGCTAACACCGGTCATTAAGCCAAATGTCATGCAGAATAATTGCCGCTGGTTGTGCTGGCTAATTTTTGTTAAGTCGGCAAGCTCATCAGAACGCATACGCACTTGCGCTTGGCCTTTAGCTTGCTGGCTCAGAACCGTTTTTAGCAACTCCGGCAAATCGGCCGCATGATGCACCATCTCTGGCCACTGTTTCTGCACTTTCGCTAAGAACGCTTTCGGGCTGTAACGCTCACGCAAAATGTCTTCAAGTACTGGTCTAGCGACTGTCCATAAATCGATGTTCGGATCAATAGTGCGTGCCAAGCCTTCGGTATTGAGCAAAGTTTTCTGCAATAAGATTAGCTGCGGCTGCAGTGTTAGTTCGTATTTCTGTGCGGTACGGAATAATTTAACTACCACTTCAGCTATCGAAAATTCCGATAAGGGCCGCGTGAAATAGGGCTCGCACACCGAACGCACGGCGGCTTCGAGTTCATCTAAACGCAAGTGCGACGGCATCCAGCCGGCTTGCACATGCAGCTTGGCAATTTTATGGTAATCCTTATGGAATATCGCCATGAAATTTTCGGCTAAATAGTATTGATCTTGCTCGCTGAGTTGGCCCACAATGCCAAAATCAAGCGCGATAAAATGTGGGTTTTCCGGCTGCAGATGGTTCACCCAAATATTGCCGGCATGCGCATCGGCATGAAAATAATTATCGCGAAAAACTTGCTGATACAAAATACGCACTGCTTTAGCGGCGAGTTTTTTTCGGTCAATGCCTAAACGGTCAAGCTCGGCAATGTTATCGGCATTAATGCCATACACACGTTGCATGGTGAGCACCGAGGTCTGCGTTAAGGTCCAAATCACTTCTGGAACCTCAAGCTCGCTACTGTTTTGCCATAAGCGGCGCATTAAACTGCCATTGGCGGCTTCACGCTGTAAATCGCATTCGGCCAATAAAGTCGATTCCAGTTCACTAACCACATCGTGTGCGCGAATTTTATCGGCATTTGGATGTAAGCGCGCAATCCAATTGGCCAATACCCGCATCAAGGCAATATCTTCAGCAATTTGCGCTTCAATATTCGGGCGTAACACTTTCACCACTACCTCGCGACCATCGTGCAGCTGCGCGGCATGTACTTGTGCGATAGACGCTGAAGCGAGCGCTTGTTGGTCAAATCGGGCGAATAGTTCGTTGACTGGTTTGTTGAATGCGCCTTCAATAATGGCAATCGCTTTTGCGCTGTCAAAGGCCTGCACTTGATCGCGCAAGCCGGCTAATTCATCGGCAATATCAGCGGGCAATACATCGCGGCGGGTGGACAGCACTTGTCCAAGCTTAACGAACAGCGGGCCAAGTTGTTGAAGTGCTAGACGTAGGCGTTCGCCCCGCGACAAGTTGAGATGGTCTTTACTGGTTGGTGCAATCCATTTTAGGGCCCGTATAGCCGGCTTCAAACGCGCATCATGCAGCCATTCTTCAAGCCCGTAACTTGAGGCGATGCGAGCGATTTTGAAGGCGCGTAAAATTGGCTTCATTTTTCCAAACCTTGCAACAGCTGCGAAACGCGGACTTGTAAGCGATCGCCGCGTTGCCGGATTTTATCGACTTGCGCATTAAAATCGTCCAATTCTGATTTGGCAATAACCACGCGCGCTTCTTCGGTAACGTATTCAGCGCCGGATTGCATAAAGTTATCAGCGCCGGTTTTAGCAGTGCGCAAGCCTTCGCGAATCAGCTTTGCCAGTTGCGGACCAAAAACAGGGCCGAGTGTTTTGACGAACGGCTCTTGCCAATCTGGATCGAATTCTTTCACCAGAATTTGTAGAATGCGCGCCAATTCAACATCACCGCTAATGTGCATCGCACCCACCGCCGACTTGCCTTGTGCAAACATTGGCAGGCTTTGCAAAATACCCGACAATTTGCTTTTGAAGCTTATGTCGGGCTCTTGGCTAACATTAACGGGGCCAACGTGCAGTTGTTGTGCATGCACTTCTACCGCCAACGCAATATCCGGCGCTTGCAAATGCAATTCAATGCGGCGGCCTTCTAATGCGCTGAGTTTTTCAACCGTGCTGGGGTCTAAAGCTACTAGCCGATTTAAGGCGTCTTGCAATACACGGCCAGCCATGGGTTTTAGCGAATCCAATGAAAATGCGGGGCTATTCATACCAGTCCTTTAGAATGTAATGCGCTGCGAACACGCAACAAGCCTTCAGCAACGGATACCTCGCACACATAGCCAAAATCACGTTCAGCCGCTGAACAATCATACCAATGCTCGGTGGATAATTGCTCAGCCAGAAAACGCGTCATCGGCGGTTCACCATTGAGTTTAAAGATTCGCCAAATGCCTTCGCACAGCACACCCATAGTATACGCAAGCCAAAACGGCATAGACTTTTTAACCAAAGGAGCATTCGCCGCGCCCAGCAAGCCATTGACAATATCAGCGATAGGCATTGGTTCGCGATTAGAAATAAAATAAACCTTACCAGCACAGTTTGCTTGCGTGCATAAATTATTAAGCGCTAAAAGATGTGCGCTAACCACATTGTCTATATATGTGCAGTCCATTTTATTCTGACCATTACCAATAATGCGCAAGCGCCCTGCTTTCGCACGTTCAACTAAACGCGGCAATAATTGGGTATCGCCCGGCCCCCAAATTAAACGTGGGCGCAGCGCCACACAACGCAATGTCTCGGAGTTGGCAGCTAACAAAGCTTGTTCGGCCAATTTTTTACTGTGCGGGTAGTGCGCTGAGAAATGCGTTGCATAGGGCGTGTTGCGTTCGTTGCCGCCAGCAACCGGCCTACGGCCTTGATGCACCACGCTAGGTGTTGAGGTGTACACCAAATGCTTGATGCTGAATTTTCGGCAGCCCTCAATCACACATTGTGTGCCAAGCACATTGCTTTGGTAAAAATCCTGCCACATGCCCCAGCTGCTGGCTTTGGCGGCATTATGTAACACCGCATCTTGGTTTTGTAGCGCGTCATGCAGTTTGGAATCATCATGCAAGGCACCAAGATATTGGCGTACTCCCATTGCTTCGAGCGCGGGCGAATAACTGCGCTGAAAACTACTCACATCATGGCCTTGTGCTAGCAAACCTTGGCATAATGCTTGGCCAAGAAAGCCGCTGCCGCCGGTAACTAATACTTTCACGGCTGTTTACTCAATTGCTGCATTGCCCAAAGTGCTAATTGCTCACGGTCAATTTTGGCATTGTGGCGAATATCCACCGGGAAACTCGGATGAATTAAGAATGTGTCGATATGCTGTGTGTGCCGATGCACGCGCGCCATGGCTAATAAGTCAGCAAACAGTTGCGTATCCGACATATCGTTATCGGCGCTTCGTTCAATACAAAGCACCGGTTTTTGTTGCGGGTATTCACCAATACCGACCAGTGCCGAGCGACTAACGGCTGGGTGTATATTGAAAATAGGCTCAACGTTATCGGTGCCGAGCAAGCCTTGCAGTGTTTGCAGGCGTTGCGATTTACGGCCACAGAACCATAAACGGCCTTGCGAATCGCGCCAGGCTAAATCGCCCATGCGGTGCACTATGCGCTGTGTGCCATCGCTAAGTGTTTCAGTGATTTTACTCAATTGGTTGGCATGTTCACGGTTGAAGTAGCTGTCGCTGGCGCTTGGGCCAGCCACCGTTAATTCGCCAATCTCACCATCGGCCAGCACATCATCGTCCTGCCAATGCGCGATGGCTTGGTCACTGATTTTAATTAAGCGTACGGTATTTTCCGGCAAAGCCCAGCCTACGCAGGTGCCGAAGCCTTGATCGGTACCGACTCGCGTTAACTGCAATTGCTCGCCTTCAATCACCGCAACAGGTAAACATTCGGTAGCACCATACGGCGTCCAGAATCTTGCATCGGGCTCACATAAGCTACGGATTTTCTCAACGGTGGCCACCGGCACCGGCGCACCGGCGGAAATCACGCAGCGTAAACTCGGCATCGGTTTAGCATATTTAGCCAGCACATTCATCAACGCGGGAGAACCGAAAAGCTGGGTGACTTGAAAGGTGTTGATGGCATGTAATAATTTTTCAGGGTTAGCTTTGGCTGGTTGACGCGGATCCATATCGGGAATAACACTGGTTAAGCCCAATACCGGGTCAAACAATGCAAACGGCGGAAAAGTTGGTAAACTCACGCCGCCGGGTTCAACCGAAAAAGCCTGCTGCAATAAACGGACTTGCGCTACAAAATGCCGATGCCGATACACCACGCCTTTTGGCACGCCAGTTGATCCTGAGGTAAACAAGATGGCGGCCATGTCGTCGCTTTGCACATCGGCAAAGCTGCGTTTACTTTCACGGCCTAATTGCTCAATCGCTTTTAGTGTTTTACCGCCCAATAATGGCAAAGCACCCGTGCTAACTTTCAACGTAACACTTGGCGCCCAGCCTAAAATAATTTTTGCGATATGCGCCAATGGAATGCCAATAAATGCTTTTGGTTGCGCTTCGGCTAAGCACTGCTTTAATGCCGAACGGGCAATGCCTGGATCAACCAATACTGGCACTGCGCCATTTCTTAGCAAAGCAAACATTACCAAGAAAAATTCGATGGAAGGCTTAAGCATCACCACCGCGCGCACACCCTGGCCGATGCCAAATACGTGCAAACCTTTTGCAATATCCAAACTGCGCTGATTTAATTGCTCATACGTTATGCTGTCGTCGTAGAGCCTGAACCCATCAGGCGCTTTGCTACCCGGGCAACGAATAGCAATTTGAGCGCCAAGCTGTTCGGCGCGTTGCGGCAGAATATCGGCGATGTTGATCAACTCAGGCATCGCTGAACGCTCCTTACGCGATAGGATGACGATCTAAAAATTGACGAATAGCTGGTACCAATTCAGCATATTTATCTTCTAGTACATAATGCCCAGCATCGCTGTATATTTTTTGTGTTGCATTCGGTAAATCTTTGATGAAGTGCGCCAAAAAATCTTGATCAAACACAAAATCCTGCAAGCCCCAACCAAGAAAAACCGGCAAATTTTTATAGGCTGGTAATTGTTTTTCAGCAGCCGCTACCAAATTCCACGATTTATCACTCGGATTTAATGGAATATCCTGCACGAAGCGGTGTATCGCGCGTCGATGATTCCAGCTATCGTAGGGCGACAACAAGGCTTTGCGGCTTGCCGGATCAATGGGCGTTAGCACACCTAAATCGGCGGCGCCGCGCGCGAAAAAATTAAAGCCGCGAATCAATACCGCACCGATCAGTGGAATGCGGCCCAAGGCAATCTGCCACGGCAGTTTTTTTGTTTTGGGAAGCGGGAAAGATGCGGTATTGAGAATAACCAAGCGTGCAATACGCTCTGGGTTTTTCATCGCCCAGGCAAAGCCAATCATGCCACCCCAATCGTGCACCGCTAAAGTGATTTTTTGCGTTAAAGCCAGCGAATTGATTAAGCCATCAAGATCATCCACCCGCGATTGCAAGGTGTATTGGTAGTCGCTATCGTCGGGCTTGTCGGATAAACCCATGCCAATATGATCAGGAACAATGCAACGGTATGAATCGCTTAAGCCCGCCACCAAATGCCGCCAATAATAACTCCATGAAGGATTGCCATGCACCATAACAACCGGCGCCGCATCAGCCGGGCCTTCATCAACATAATTTAATTGAATACCATTACCGCGATCGAATTTCTTCGGCGCGAACGGGTAATCGGGATAAGACGCCAGCTCAGTCACGAATTACCACACCACTTCGGCCATTGAGCAGTTCAAGCCTGAACCAATGCCCAGCAAAGCGATGCGCTGACCCTTTTTCAAGCGGCCCATTTCCTTCAATTTACTCAGCACAATCGGCACCGACGCTGGACCAATATTACCGTGCTCGGCAAAGATGGTCAGCACTTTTTTTGGATCAATACCAAAGGCTTTAATCATTGCTTCGGTATGCACGCGGCTCACTTGGTGAACAACAAATTCATCAAGCTCTTCCACTGCCCAGCCCATCGCTAAGCGCGCGGCAGCAAAGGTTTTGGTAGCAAGCTTGATGCCTTCGATCAACAGCATGCGGGTATCGGTGACCATGCGGTCAAGATTGCCACGGCATAAAGTGTTCCATTCAGTCGCTGAGCGCGTGACGCCACCACGATAGCGCGGCGCATCTGGCATTAATTCAACACGCGACAGCACCATGGCGGCAGCACCGCAACCTAAGGTTAAAGACGCTAATTCATTACGGAATTGTTCTTCGGTTAAATCAGGGCTTTTCATGCGCTGCAGGGTTTTCTCATATACCATGTTGGCGGTTTCGCCATCAACCACCAAGGCATAATCAATTTCACCACGCTCAAGCATGCGCCCGGCAACATCCATGCCGCTCAAAAATGCCAAGCAGGCATTGGCAATATCGAAATTTAAGCACATATCGCCCAAGCCCAAATTGCCCGCCACAATACTTGCTGTGGATGGCTCTAAGAAATCACGGCTAACCGAGGTATTCACCAACAAACCGATTTTGCTGCGATCAACACCGGCATCCAGCAGCGCTTTTTCAGCGGCCATGGTCGCCACATCGGAGGCTTGCAAATTGCCATCCCACATGCGGCGCGCTTTAATACCTGCAATATCTTGCAACACATCAGTACGAATACCAAGGCGTTCCATGGTGGGTTTCAATTCAATATTAATCTGATCAGAGGTAAGCGTGATGGGAGCATCAATATGCGCCAATCCGGCAATTGCAACATTTTTAAAAAGCATAGCAATCTCTAAAGGCGGGCATACCGCATTGCGGGAAGTTCCCCAAGACTGCTATTTTGCCATATTCAGGCCTTTTTCGCTTACTTTAGTCGGTTAAACACACCTTTCATCGAATCAACGCTAAACGCGATTACTCCCAACAATAAGGCGAGCGCCCATTTCCATGCGTCGGCCGGTATAGCCAGACCAAGGCTGAGCAGCGTGCTCTTCATCGCTGAAAACGCATTCGTTAAGCCTAATGGTGCAAGCTCAACACCAATGCCAATGCCGAGAATAAACACCACGCTGGGCAATATCCATAGCCACTTGGCTGCCAATTCCGATTTTGGCGTTTGCCAGGTGTTCAAAATACTTTTCGGCAGCGGCGGAAAATCCTGTGTTTCAAGCGCTTTTTGAATCAAGCGATCGAACGAATTAGAGTTGGGCATAACTAGCCTCCATATGGGCAAGTGCTGTTTTTAAGCGATTTCGGCCGCGGTTTAAATGCGATTTAACGGTGCCTTCTGGGCAATCCAGCATGTTGGCAATTTCAGTAATCGCCAATCCATCACGATAATGCAAGCTAAGCACCGTGCGCGGTAGGCTAGGTAATTGCTCAATGGCGGCATACAAAGCCTGCAATTGTTCGGTTTCAACATGCGCCAATTGCACATCTTCACTTGAGCCAATATGCTCGAACGCCAAATCCGGCTCAAAATCGTTGGGAATATCCAAGCGCAATTTACGCTTCTGCGCCATGCGTAACGCCACTGAAAAAGCGACTCGGCCAATCCACGTTGCAAGCGCACTTTCGCCACGATATTGCTTTAAGTTTTGATGAACGCGTAAAAAAACTTCCTGACTGCAATCTTCCGCTTCTTGCCGATGCTGCAACATGCGCCACGCCATATGCCACACCAAGCGCTGGTGATTCTTTACAATTTCGGCAAACGCCTGTGCATTGCCAGCCAGCGCACGCTGAGCCAGGGCAACATCTTTCTGCCATATGGGATTATTTTCTTCCATCAGTCTATTAGATACCAGCTTGCTGGAAAAGGTTGCAGAACATTCATGCCCTTCTGAACAGGAAGCATTTGCTGGACCAACCGAAACAGCGTTACTATCTATGTTATGTACGAAGCCAAATCTCAAAAACCGATTTCACGGCATCAATTCGCCAAGCGACTCTTCCTGCATTTAGGCGCAGTGTTGGTTCTGCTCTTTGTATCGCTTGGGGCAGGGATTATTGGTTATATGAGTTTTGAAAAAATAGCGCTCACCGATGCCTTTGAAAACAGTGCCATGTTGCTAGGCGGCATGGGGCAAGTTATCAATCCGAGTACCGAATATGGCAAGCTGTTTGCCGGTATTTATGCACTTTATGCTGGCTTAGTGTTCATACTATCAATGGTACTAATCGTCACGCCGGTTGCGCATCGTCTGTTCCACAAACTGCAATGGGACAGCAGGCTTTGAATCGAGAGACCTTTGCTACAAAGTCTTGATAAGCATTTATTAAGCGACCCGACAATGACTGGTCTGACTGGCTTTAAACGCTTTTGTCTTGAATTTTTTTATTTCGGCGTTAAAGAAGCGCGCGCATGCCTATTTGCCGGCCTGTTCTTTGCAGCTGTATTTCTAACCCCGCGTACCGGAATTCTTGGCATACCGCGCTACGACGTGCTGTTGTTATTTGCAGTTGCCGTTCAAGCTTGGATGCTATGGGCCAAGCTAGAAACATGGGATGAAGTCAAAGCCATCGGCTTATTTCATATGCTTGGTTTTGCACTTGAAGCATTTAAAGTGTCTGGCAGTATCCAATCGTGGAGTTATCCCGATTTCGCCTATAGCAAAGTTTTGGGCGTGCCGCTGTTTTCCGGTTTTATGTATGCCGCGGTGGGTAGTTATATTATCCAAGCATGGCGATTGCTCGATATGCGAATTGTGCATCACCCGCCGTATTGGATGGCTACATTAATCGCTGTGCTGATTTACGCCAATTTCTTCACACACCATTACATCGGTGATTACCGCTGGTATTTGGCAGCCTGCGCATTAGGGCTGTATGCCCGTAGCGTAGTGATCTTTAGGCCTTATGATACTGAACGACGAATGCCATTATTAGTCGGCTTTATATTAGTTGGTTTTTTCATTTGGCTGGCGGAAAATATCAGTACTTTTTACGGCATTTGGAAATACCCGAACCAGCTTGGTGCTTGGTCGGCTGTGCATATTGGCAAATGGAGCTCTTGGTCGCTTTTAGTGATTATGACCTTCACCATTGTGGTAAATCTCAAGCACGTCAAATCGCGTATTCACATTCCAGACTGATTCACAAAAAGGATTTTCACCATGCCAGAAAACAAAACGCAAGCTAGCACCGCCAGTGTTGAAGATTACATAGCAGCCATTACTGACGATCTAAAACGCAAAGACACTCAAACACTGCTAGACCTGCTCAAAAAAATAACCGGCGATGCGCCCGTAATGTGGGGCGATAGTATTATTGGTTTTGGCAGTTATCACTATCAATACGAAAGTGGCCGCGAAGGCGATATGCCACTGATTGGCTTTTCACCCAGAAAACGTGAGTTCGCAATCTATATCATGTCGGGTTTTGAACAACTGCAATCGCATTTAAACAAGCTCGGCAAACATAAGACGGGTAAGTCCTGTTTATATATCAAGCGACTGTCCGATATCAACATCAACACACTTAGCGAATTGATGAAAGAATCGATAGACATAGTAAAATCTGATCAAGATCTATAAATATTGCAACCTTTTCTGTGTAATCGGTCTCTATCTCATTAAGCACTCATTTCGAGGGCATTATTAGGAGACTGCTATGGCAGGTGAAGTATTTATTGTACTGATTATTTTTTCTGCGTTGGTTATGATTGTCAAAGCGTCTGTCGACGGAATTATTCGAGCCAAAGCATTAAAATCAGATGCGGGCTCTGCTGAAGTTCTTAAGGCCCTATCGCAGTCCGGCACACCTTTTCATTTAACAGCCCTGAAATGGGGCTTGGGCTTAGCAAGCTTAGGGATTGGTTTCTTAGTGATAGAAGTATTAAAACTGCAACCCGATCAACCTGGTACGTGGGGTGTTATTACGATTTCCATCGCCATCGGGTTATTAGCTTTCTATGCATTCATTCGAAAGCAAGAAAAATAAGCCTTGATTACTGTTCGCAGTATAAAAAAGGGACTCAGATGAGTCCCTTTTTTATTGCAATCAGACTTTACTTAACTGGCTTACCATCACTGTCTAATACAGTGATTGGGCCAATATTCAATGCAGCGATTTTATCTTTGATTTTTGACAGATCACCAATCACCAACCACGTTAAGGCCTTCGGGTTGAAGTATTGGGAAGCCACCGCCTGGACATCGGACGGCGTTAAGTCATTGACTTCAGCAAGGCGTGTTTCAACATAATTATCAGGGCGGTTGTAACGCAAGTTGGATATTACTTGGTTACTCACTGCTGCTGCTGTTTCAAACGAGCCCGGCAAAGACAATACTTGAATGGCGCGAATGCGATCTACTTCGTCCTGACGAGCACTCGCTTTACCACTAGCATACTCACTGAATTCACGCACCATTTCCGCCATTGATTCGGCAGTTTTATCTATCTGCACGCCTGCTGAAGCGGTCCACATTCTTTGGCCAACGGAATTCGGCATGCCACTGCGCGCACCATACGACCAATGTTTGTCTTCACGTAGATTCATGTTTAAGCGCGAGGTAAAATCTCCGCCGAACACGCCATTGGCAAACTCCAATTTAACCGCTACTGGGTCTGACGATGGAGGAGCCAATTGTGCCGCATAAATATTGGCCTGCACAGCACCAGGCTGATCAATCAGGAAGACACGTGCTTGCTGAACTGATGCCTGATTTTTTGGCACAGCGACTGCCGATGCGGCGCCTGGCACTTTCCACTCACCTAAATGTTTCTGCAGCATAGGCACCAGCTCTTTCATAGTGGTATTGCCGACAACCACCAAGGTGGCGTTCTCAGGGCGCACCCAGCGCTGATGGTAAGCCAGCATATCTTCACGTGTAATCGATTTAACGGCGGCCTCAAAGCCAGAACCAGTTAATGGCTTTGAATATGGATGCGTTGCATCAAACAATAGGCTTGGCAAAACGCGGTTGCCTAGCAATTGTGGGCGCGCTTTTTCCTGTTGCAAACCGGCTAATCGTTGCGCACGAACACGCTCCAGTTCAGCTACATCAAAACGCGGGCGTTGCAGCATATCGGCATATAAAGCCAACGAATCATTTAAGTTTTCTTTTAATGCCGATATAAACACTGTGCCTCCATCCAAGCCGGCACCAGCACCAAGGTTTGCACCCAATTGCTCAGAGCGGCTTCTAAATGCTAGTGTGTCGTATTGTCCGGCACCTTCACTGAGCATGCCCATCGCATAGTTTGCTAGACCTTCTTTGCCTGATGGATCGCTTGCAAAACCACCGCCTAACACAAGGTTCATTTGCACCACAGGCACATCATGGCGCTCAGCCAACACAATCTTCATGCCATTAGACAAAGTTGCGCGTTGTAAATCAGGGAAATCGAGTGTTGGAAAGGTGCTTGGAATTTGCACGCCAGCACTGCGATCTAAATCTGATTTAACGGTTTTGTATTTGCTGTCTGCTTTTGGTATGGCTGCCATCACGGTTTTTACTGCAGGTGCTTCAATAATCGGCGTCACATCGCCTTTAACCACGGTGAGTGTATGATCGCCTTGGCTTAGCCATTTCACACCAGCACTGCGTACTTGTTCGGCATTGACATTTTGGTAGCGTGCCAAGGAATCACGGAAACAACCGGCATCTCCGGTGTATACCGCACATTCAGCCAACACATCGGCCTTGCCGCCAAAACCACCAATGCGTTCAATGCCGCGAATAAAGCCAGCGCGAACCACGGTGCGTGCTTGCGCCAATTCATCGGCATTCGGGCCTTCTTTCAGCAATTTATTCAATTCTTCCTGAATGG